>DASZQE010000031.1:0-2497 GCA_035550175.1 Phycisphaerales bacterium
CCTCCCGAAGATCGCCCGCATCCGGCTTCGTGCGAACCATCAGCCGCTTCCATCGTGAATCAATCACCCCAACCTCCACATCCGCCACTCCCTGCACTGCCGTCAAGACGGATGCGCCCTTGCTCGAATCCGTCTCGATCACGTACCGCATTGTCTTCGCTGCCGCCTGCCGCAGACTCTGCAGCGTTCCTTGCGCCCGAATCTTCCCCCGCGCAATCATCACGATCGAATCACACGTCATCTCCGCTTCCGGCAGAATGTGTGTCGAAAGCACGATCGTGTGCCGTCCCGCCAACTCACGCAGCAGCGTCCGCACTTCGCGGATCTGATCCGGATCAAGCCCCGACGTCGGCTCATCCAGAATCAACAGCGGTGGTTCATGCAACAGCGCCGCCGCCAGTCCCACTCGCTGCCTGTACCCCTTTGAAAGCTCGCTGATCGTCCGCTTCCGCACATCCTGCAGCCAGCATCGATGCACCGCCAGATCAATCGCCCGCTTCCTTCTCGCTCTTGGCACGCCGAACATCTTCGCACGGAACTTCAGAAACTCCGCCACCCGCATCTCGCTGTACAGCGGCGCACTCTCCGGCAGATATCCGATCCGCTTTCTCACCTCGATAAGATTCCGCGAAACCTCCAGCCCGTCCACCGCCACCCATCCCGATGTCGGCATCAGATATCCAACGATCATCCGTATCGTCGTGGATTTCCCTGCGCCATTTGGCCCCAACAACCCGACCACCTGCCCCCGCGGCACGTGCAGATCAATCCCCTCCACGGCTGGCACGTGGCCATACCGCTTCGTCAGTCGGTCTGTTTCTATCATCCGTGAAGACCTCGCGGACATCCCGTTCGCTTCCTTCCCCCGCCATCACCCGGCCTGAACTTTCCGAGTCATTTCACCGCTTTCACGCGTTTCTCCCTCCCACAGTGCATGATTCTCGACCCTCCCCCCAAATTGTCAAGGTTTGCACCTTTTCTGCTAATTCCCTTCATGTTTGGCTCTCACACTACAGCACCCTAGAATCGTTTGACGATTTCATCTCTACCATGTCGGACGACCGTCCCAGACTCATCATCCTGAAAGACGCACTGGCGAATCTCGCCCCCGCTCTTCCCGCGCTCCGGCAATCCTTCGACCTCATCGAAGTTGATGACCTTCCTGCCGCCCAGAAAATTCTCGAACACCCGCTCGGGTCCTTTGTCCTCTGGAACCAGTCCGAATCCACCGAGCTCGCCTCCGATATGGCCGCCAACGGTGCCTCCACTGTCCTTCAGCATATCGGTGAAGGCGTCCTCGTCGTCGATCGCGCAGGTTCCATCGTCTGGGCCGACAAGCGCTTCCGCTCACTCGACGAGCCCACGCGCTCTCGCCTCGCCTCCCTCTGCCATTCCACCATTCAGTACTACAACGCGCCCTCCTCACCTATCATCGCTCGCCACTCCGGCGACTCGCGCAAGCCGCGCCGTTACGGCATCGATATCGGCGAGCGATTCTTCGAACTCGTCGTCTCCCCGCAGTCCTACGAATCAGCCGGCGCCTCCCCGTCCTCTTCTTCTGCCGTCGCCACCGCCAGCGCGGTCACGTGCGTCGTCGGCGTGCTCTGGGAAGCCACCGTCGCCCACAAGCTCCAGGAAAAACTTCTCGCCATCGACGCCGCCGGCTCCGAACTCCTCCGCCTCGAGCCTGCCGCCATCGCCAAGCTCAACATGGGCGAGCGCCTCAAGCTCCTCGAGGACAAAATCGTCCGCACCGTCAAGGAGCTTCTCAAGTTCGACAACTTCGAAGTCCGCCTCATCGACCCCCACTCCGGCCGTCTCGAACTCGTCATCGCCGTCAACATTTCTCCCCTCAAGATCGGCGAAGTCATGTACGCCCGGCCCGAAGGCAACGGCATTTCCGGCTACGTCGCCTCCACCGGCAAAAGCTACCTCTGCCCCGATGTGCAGAACGATCCGCTCTATCGCGAAGGTCTCGACAACGCCGCCTCTTCCCTCACCGTCCCGCTCTTCCTCCACGAAAAAGTCATCGGCGTCTTCAACGTCGAATCCTTCCAGCCCGGCGCCTTCGATGACAACGACCGCATGTTCGCCGAAATCTACGGCCGCTACATCGCCACCGCGATGAACATCCTCAACCTCCTTGTCGTCGAACGTTTCACCACCAATGAACAGATCGCGCAAAACGTCCTCAGCGAGATGAACGCGCCCCTCACTGATCTCGTCACCGAGATCGAATCCATCAGCAAGAAACCGGATTGCTCGCCCGAAGACCTCGCCGCCTGGCTCGAAAAGCTCCGCCACATCGCCACTCTCATGCGCGCCCGCGTCAAAAGCTGTACCTCAGGCTCCCGCACCGTCCTCCTCGCTGAACAGGATCTCAAGCAATCCCTCGCCGGCACCTCCTTCGCCGGCAAGCGCATTCTTGTCGCCGACGATGAGCCCGCCATCCGCGAAACCCTCACCCAGCTCCTCCGCAACATCGGCTGCGTCGTCA
>DASZQE010000032.1:0-9793 GCA_035550175.1 Phycisphaerales bacterium
TTCCCTGTGCAGGTCAAGCAAAGCGAAAAGGTCGGCCGTCCCGACATTGATGCATTCGAGGCTGTCATGCATCGCGAAGACCGCCAACGCGGCTTCTTCGTCGCGTTTTCCTACTCCGCCGACGCCGAGACCGAGGCCGCCGCATTCTTCAAGAAGACTAAGCGCGTCATCAAACTCATCACTGTTCAGGAAATCCTCGACGAACAGCATGTTCAGAAGATGTGATCCGATTAGATACAAAAATGTCTGTGCAATTCATCCAATCCCAAATAAGCTCAGCACAGCGGAATATCGAATCACTAAATCGAAAACTAAGCGACAAAGCTCGAGATGAGGCAAACAAATCTGCGCGTATCTCCCAGATTCAATCGAGCATTACCAAACACACAAGCATCAACTCAATCCAAAGCAAATCAAAAGAAATTGAACGGACTCAACAGGACATCGTGAGAATCCAGCGAGACAAAGCGGACTTCACGAAACAGCTTTCGCAGGCCACGGAGAAACTTCATCGATTACAGAGTGATCTGTTCAAAGAACAGACTCGGGAGCAGAAGGATTTTCAAAGCAAACTTGAACAAAGGCTAAAACGTGAAGCCGAATCAAGAATACAGGAAGCGAGTCGTAATCTGAGGTTCGAAGTTTCCGGTAAACCAGCTACTGCAGCCAGCACAAATTCAAACGTCCATGAATTTGATGCCTTCATTTGCCACGCTACTGAAGACAAATTGAACGTAGCTGCTCCGTTGGCGAAAGCATTGACAGAAAAAGGGTACATGGTTTGGTATGACGAATTCCAAATGAAAGTGGGCGACAGTTTGCGACAATCCATAGATCGGGGGCTAGCTCGTTCTCGATTTGGGATTGTCGTCTTCTCGCCTTCATTCTTTGCGAAGAACTGGACTCAGTACGAATTGAATGGCCTCGTCAACAAAGAAATGAATGGCGGCAAGGTTATTCTTCCGTTGTGGCACAAGGTGTCAAAAAATGAAGTAATGGCTCAAAGCCCTTCTCTTGCTGACAAAGTCGCGCTTAAGACCAGTGATTTCACAATCGAAGAATTGGCGACAAAACTCAGTGAAGTTCTCGGCGATCCAGTCAATAAATCACCGGACTAAGTGTTTAAACAACAAAACCCCGCACGCTGATGCGTACAGGGTTCTGATCTTTTTCGTTCCTCACCACGCACTTCTCATTGAGAGGAGGCCTGGAAAAGCTGAACAGTTGGGTAGACCGATCTCGTCACGTCGCCGTGACGTTACTCTGTTGCGCTCCCGCGCAACGGACAAGGACATACTGACTTACTCGCTCCGGATTGCTCCAGCGAAATCCGCGACCGAAAACGATCTTCACGATCATCATCGGAAGCCGGATTTCTTCACGAGTCTAAGGAGATCCCTTAGAAAGGAGGTGATCCAGCCGCAGGTTCCCCTACGGCTACCTTGTTACGACTTAGTCCCAGTCACCAGCATTGCCGTGGACACCATTGAATTATGGCGGCTTAAGGCGCTACCGGCTTCCATGACTTGACGGGCAGTGTGTACAAGGCTCAGGAACACATTCACCGCGGCGTAGCTGATCCGCGATTACTAGCGATTCCAACTTCATGTGGGCGAATTGCAGCCCACAATCCGAACTGGGGCGGAATTTGTTCGATTTGCTCCAACTTGCGTTCTTGCATCGTTCTGTTTCCGCCATTGTAGCACGTGTGCAGCCCTAGGCATAAAGGCCATGCGGACTTGACGTCATCCCCACCTTCCTCCGGTTTGACACCGGCAGTCTCGCTAGAGTCCCCGCCATTACGCGCTGGCAACTAGCGACAGGGGTTGCGCTCGTTAAGGGACTTAACCCGACACTTCACAGCACGAGCTGACGACAGCCATGCAGCACCTGTGTACGTTCCACTACAAGAGTGTCATTGACATTTCTGCCAACTAATCCGTACATGTCAAACCTAGGATAAGGTTCTTCGCGTCGCTTCGAATTGAGCCACATGCTCCACCGCTTGTGTGAGCCCCCGTCAATTCCTTTGAGTTTTAGCCTTGCGACCGTACTCCCCAGGCGGCGCACTTATCAATTTTTCTTCGACCAAGACCGACGTCAGAGCCGGCCCCGATCTAGTGCGCATCGTTTACGGCGTGGACTACCGGGGTATCTAATCCCGTTCGCTACCCACGCTTTCGTACCTCAGCGTCAGAAAAAGCCCAGCAGCCTGTCTTCACCTTTGGCGTTCCGATAGATATCAACGCATTTCACCACTCCACCTATCGTTCCGACTGCCCATACTTTTCTCAAGTCCTACGGTTCATCGTGCAGTTCCGCGGTTGAGCCGCGGGATTTCACACGATGCCTGAGGGACCGCCTACGTACGCTTTAAGCCCAGTGATTCCGATTAACGCTCGAGGCCTCTGTATTACCGCGACTGCTGGCACAGAGTTAGTCGCCTCTTCCTTTGGGTTTGATCACTTTCTTTCTAAACCCTGACAGCAGTTTACACCCCGAGGGGCTTCATCCTGCACGCGGCATTGCTCCGTCACGCTTTCGCGCATTGCGGAAGATTCGTTACTGCAGCCTCCCGTAGGAGTCCGAACAGTGTCTCAGTTTCGATGTGGCGGGCCGTGCTCTCACACCCGCTACCCGTCTTCGGCTTGGTGAGCTTTTACCTCACCAACTACCTGATAGGACATTCCCCGCTCTCAAGGTGGTAAACCTTTGATCTCTCGATCACATCGAGTATTACCCAGAGTTTCCCCTGGCTATCCTCGGCCTTGAGGTACGTAGAAATGCATTACTCACCCTTTCGCCGCTTTACTCGGGGATTGCTCCCCTTTCTCGCTCGACTTGCATGTTTTAGCCATGCCGCCAGCGTTCAATCTGAGCCAGGATCAAACTCTTCAATTGATTTGTTTGTTGACCGATCTTTCGACCGGATTACTCTCAAAATCTGATGAGATGAATGCCCTGGCGCCAACCTCATGATTTCAAGAATCATGGATTGGACGGTCTCGTCGGGACCAATACCCGACGTCAACGGGCGGCAAAACCCGTTGAAATATTCTCAACATCATTACCGTGTCCGATGAATTTCACCGAACGCGATCATGTCATATTGGAACTGACCTAATCTAGCATCACAAAGATGTTGAAGGTCTCACGGTGTGAATTCCGTTTGACCGACTTTTGGCCCGATCCACGCGCCATGTGAACGGCAACGCGACCGGGTACATCCCTGCGGTGTACCCAACTGTTCACTTTTCAAGGAGCCTCCCCCATCGGGAGAAACCGATGGAAGCGAGCCATAACGGCCCGACGGCCAATCGACCGTGGTGCGAAACGAGGGGACTATCATAGCGAGGAGAACGCGGGTGTCAATGGGCTGGGAAAGGAGGTGGGGATGGGGTGTGCAAAGGATCAAATTGCATCCGCATTCAAAGGGATTTTGGCGTTTCTCCGCCGAAATCTCGCAGTACCTTTGATGAACCACAATGCCCTCCAGTCAACAGGCATTTCGCACAAGGACCACTCACAAATGAAACCCATGATGCTGTTCTATTCGGGAGTATTCGGATTGAGCCTGGGATTTTCCGATGCGGCCTTTGCCGCCGACGGATATGGGATCGGCGACTCGATGCCTGCTTTCACCGCGAAGGACCTGTATGGCGATGCATTTTCAACTTCGCAGTTGAGCGGACAGTGGGTGCTTCTGGATTTCTGTGCACCGTGGTGTGCGCCGTGTGCAGCAATGGCGCCTGATGCTGTGCGAGTCAGTGATGCGTTCAATCTGGCCGGCGTGCCGTTTACGTATGTTCACGCACTTGAGACGAATCAACAAAACAACGGTCCATCGACGCAGGCGAATGCAGAGTACTGGTCGCAGACCTTCGACAGCATCTGGCCGGTTCGCATCGTGCATAACAACGGAGTCGCCAGTGCACCCATGCTGCAGGCATTCACAAATTTCGGTTTCACTTCATTTCCGAGTCTGGTGGTGATTTCGCCGAACGGAACCGTGATGGCCAAACATGTCGGACTGCTTTCGGCGAACGACTTGGTTGCGTTCATTGCACAAGCAGGAAATCTGTCTGCTCCCCTCATTCCCGGCAGTGCGGTTGTCTCGAGGGTGAGCGTTCGAAGCTCGATCCACGATGCGCATGTGACATTTTCCATCGGGCAAGATTCGATAAGCGATGATTCTGTGTACAGCGAGCCTGATCTGTATTTCTATTTTCAACCGGGAAAGTCTCCCTTCACAAATCCGTTTGTGCAGGTGAACCCCGAACTCAACACACGCTCAGGCACGGAGCGATGGGGAATCCAGGCGAATGCGGCGACATCCGGGGAGCCATTGCCGATGGACGAGCAGATCACGTTGGAATTTTCGCAACTGGCGTGGCAAGACGGTTGCGAGACATGGAGTGATGCAAGCATGGTGACCATGACGGCCATCGATTCGAATGGATTTGACGTCACTTTTCGTAATCCGAATGTGCCGGTGAGTTTTGCAAATGACGTGATGACTGTGGGCCCGATCATGCTGAACACTGCGGAGCCTTCGCTACCGAATGTTGCAGCGATCTTGATTCAACCGTTTGATGCGTTCGACGTCAGCCCTGATTTGGCTGTGGATCTTGATCCGGTCGTTGTTGATGCAGGTGCGGACGGCGTATGGATGGTGAACGTCTTGAACAGCGGCACAGGACAATTGAGTTTTCAATGGGATCGAGACGGCGTGCCGGTGATGGACAGCGGAAACCTGGGCGGAACGCAAAGTGCATCGCTGATTATTAACAATGCGGTTGCGACGATCGAAGGGTATTACGGTGTGACAGTGAGCGATGGATGCAGGACAGTCCACACCCCGTACAAGCGGTTGGCGGTGCGGCCGCTTCCTTGCACGGCGGATATCGCTCCGATCGACGGTGATGGCATAGTGAACATCGATGACTTGACACAGATCATTCTGAGCTGGGGAACCAATAACGCGCACGCGGATATCAATTTGGATGGAGTGGTGAATATTGATGACCTCACAGCGATTATCCTTGCATGGGGAATTTGCGGATGAGGCCACGGAATTGATTCGCAACATGGCGAGCGCCGGTTAGAATGCACAAGACGATGCAACGCAGATTGAGCTGGCTTTTGACGGTGTGCATGCTGCTGATCGGCAGCGGCGCGGTGCATTCGCTGCACGAATGGGCGGAAGCAGCATCCGCTCCCACCCTGACTGCGTGGAACCAGGGGAGTGATTCGCAGAACGGCGAACACACAAATGCCCCGCGAAACCAGCATCCGCACAAGCAGAAACACAATGAAGACAGTTGCCCGATCTGCGTGACGCTCGGGCATTTGGGCGCGCTGAGCCCGAAGACCGTAAGCGTGGCGGGATTGCTGCCGATCGCCGACCGCGATCCTCCGACTGCGCTGCACTTCTCGCCGCAGGCCGATGTTGAACAACTGAATTGCCGTGGTCCTCCGGTGTGCTGAGAACACACAGAACGTAGAGGCGGGGCTGTTTCTCAGACACACGAAATGACTTTCGAGTCAATCGAATGATTGATTTGATTTTGCACAAGGATCACGAACATGTCCATTTGCACATGGATGAGGGGATGCTGCGCGCCGGCTCTGTGCTGCGCGCTGGGAATTCAGGCTGAAACCGGACTTGCACAGAACGCTGCGCCGGATTCATCGCAGAGCACCACCGACAGCGGAACGATCACCCGGGAGGAATTTGAGCGTCGGATCGAGGAGATCAACAAGCGTCACGAAGCTGATCTTGTAGAGCGAGACAAAGCGATTGAGGAGCTGCGGAAGGAACTGACGAGCCGACCTGCTGAGAGCCGGCCTTCATGGGCAGACGAGCAACGGTCGGCGGAATCGCAACGGGTCATCAACAACCTGATGAACCAGATTGATTCAGACGCCGCTGCAAATGCCACGCAGCGGTTCCCGGTGAGTTTCAATCCGGATTTGGCAGTCGTGGTGGACTCGCTGTTCAGCGCCTCGAGCGACAGCCGCAACGATGCTCGAAACAGGTTTGACGTTCGTGAAGCGGAACTTGATTTGCGTGCAGCGGTGGACCCGAGAGCAGACGGCGTAGTGGTGCTGGCATTCCCGCGAGATGTGGACAACCCGATCTTCCCTGACGGGGAGCCAGCGGAAGGGCCGGAGACCGGCGCAGAGATTGAAGAGGCGTATCTCCTGTTTCACGATTTCGGCGTGCCGAACCTGACCGCAAAGCTCGGGCGGTTCCACGTGCGGTTCGGTCGGCAGAACATTCTGCACCTGCACGATCTGCCGACAAGTGATCCCGCGCTTGTGAACCAGAGCTTTCTCGCGCCAGAAGCTTTGTCCGATGCTGGATTGAGCCTGAGTTATCTGATTCCGAATCCGTGGGATGCGTATTTGGAGGCGGACGTGGAGATTCTTGCCGGCGAAGGGGCGAGTTCGGAATCGCCTGTGTTGCGCGGAGATGTGTCGGTGGATTCGCCGGCAACAAACGTCCACCTGCTATGGAACACGGACATCGGGCAAAACTGGAACATGGAAGTCGGCGCTTCGTGGTTGCAGGGGCAGGCATCGTCAGACAATGGCGAAGACGCAGACCTGTTCGGAGGCGACTTCACGCTGATCCGGACTGATCCCACAGGCGGGTTCAACAACCTGCTGATTCAAGGCGAGTTCATCCACGGAATCGTAGACCAGCCGGGCGGCAGCGGAACGGAGCGAGCGTGGGGCGCATATGTTCTGGCCCAGCAGCAGTTCACGAAGGACTGGTACGCAGGCATGCGGCTTGACTGGACCGAGGACGCCAATGACGCATCGAAGGAAGCGTGGGCTGTTGAACCGTACGTGAGCTGGTACTGGAGCGAATTCCTGCGCTTCCGCCTGTCGTATCAGCACATTGACGGCGATCGCGATCCCGAAGAGGTCGTGATGCTGCAGGTCACATGGATCTTCGGTGCGCACCCGCCGCATCCGTACTGGGCGATGAAATAAACCCCCACTCATTATCAACGTTTGATTTCTCTCAAAATGAATCCTGATTGCCATACGCAATCTTCAACATCAAGGACAAAGACAAATCATGAAGCGTTTTCTACTTGCAGCATTGATCGGCGCAACCCTCGGCGCGAAGGCGCAGGCAGTTGTGAACGTGGTGACGACAACGACGGATTTCGCGGACATCGTAAAACAGATCGGCGGCGATCTTGTGAACGTTCACAGTGTGATGAAAGGGCCGGAGAACGTGCATAACGTCATGGCGAAGCCCACTGAGATGATTGCGCTGAACAAGGCGGACTTGTTCGTACACAGCGGTCTTGATGCAGAGCCCTGGCGCGACAACCTCGTGAAAGGCGCGAGAAATCCCAAGGTGCTCCACGGAAAGGAGGGTGACGTGGACATGAGCGAAGGCATCTCGATCAAGGAGGTGCCGACCGGAAAAGTCGATCGTTCAATGGGTGATGTGCATGCCTACGGCAATCCGCATTACACATGCTCACCGGAAAACGCGCAGATCATGGCCGTAACACTCGTGAAGGCGCTTTGCCGCGTGGATCCCGAACACACAGACACCTACAAGGAGAATGCCAAGAAATTCGTGCAGAGTGTGGCGGACGTGTCAGCGGAACTTCACAAAGAACTTGAGGCGTACAAGGGCCTGAAAATCGTGACGTATCACGCCGCATGGGAATATTTCGCGGATTCATTCGGCATCGACGTGGCAGGAACGATTGAGCCCAAGCCCGCGATCACGCCTTCGCCTGCGGAGGTGAAGCGCGTGGTGGACATGATGAAGGCCGAGGGCGTGAAAATTGTCGTGGTTGAGACGTACAACAGCTTTGACCAGGCCCAAGCGATTGCTGCAGCCGCCGGTGCGAAGGCGATCGTGCTGCCGGACCACGTGAATGGCGTGCCTGGAGCTGGCAGCTATCAGGATTTGTTCAAGTACGACGTGCACAAGATCATTGAAACCGCAAAGGAGGAAGGGATTCAGCCGACGAACACGTCGGCTGAGGGAGGAGGTGGAACCTCAGGCAGCACTACGGGGGGAGCGGCGCAATGAGCGTTGTGGAAGCGAAGAACGCGGTATTCGGTTACCAGGGACGAGCGATCGTGCGCGTGGAGTGTCTTCAGGTTCATGCGGGACAATGCCTCGGCGTGTTCGGCCCGAACGGTTCAGGGAAAACGACATTGGTGCGAGGTCTTTCAGGATTGATTCCGCCGATGGCGGGTAGCGTTCAGAGATCAGGCACGCTCCGTATGGGGTATGTGCAGCAGCACCGATCAATGGACTTGCAGTGGCCGATGACAGCCCTGGATGCAGCGTCGATTGCAGTGTCATCGCGCCGACCATTCGGGTGGATGAGCAGCCATGCGCGGCGCGGAATCGTGGAGGCGATGGTCACGCTCGAAGTGAGTGATTTGTCGGAACGCCACTTCGCAAGCCTGAGCGGCGGACAACAGCAGCGAGTGTTGCTGGCCGGCGCACTGGCGGCGCAGCCGGAGTTGCTGATTCTTGATGAACCGACTGAAGGGTTGGACGTCAGAAGCAGGCGCATTCTGCTGCGCGCATTGAGTGAAGCGGAAAAAAACGGACTGGCGACGATCATGATCAGCCACGCGATTGATGATCTTGCTTCGCTGAGCGATGAAGTTGTGTGGTTCCACGAAGGTGAGCATGAAGGCGAACCGAGCAGGGTGGAAGTGATGGCGGTCGATTCGCTGGTCGAGCGAGTGCTCAAACTGAGGCAAACGGCATGAAGAGCCTGAGTGAATACTGGGAACTTGTAGAGCTGCTCACGACGTCACTTGCGACTGCGGCCGCCGTGGCCGTCGGTGGTAGCCAGGTGGGAACGTTCGTCCTCACCCGCAAGGAGGGACTGGCTGCGCTGGCGCTGCCGCAGGTTGTGGCGGTTGGTGTCGCAGTGGCGCTGCGCGAAGGTTGGCCGCCGATCTGGCCTGCGATTGTTGCAGCAGGCGCGGCCGTGCTTGCGCTCGGATGGTCGAAGCAGCGCGGCGCGAATCACTGGGTGTTGCCATCGCTCTACGTTGCAGGTCTCTCGGTTTCATTCCTGGTGATCGCCAACGCCGGCGCGCATGTGGAAGAAATGCAGCAACGATTCACCGGAATTGATGTGGCGGTCGATGTGCAGACTGCGATGGTTGTTGTGCCGGTGGTGCTGGGGGCGGGACTCTTGACCAGCCTGCTCTGGCGAAGATGGGTGGCCATTGCACAAGCGCCGGCGATGGCAGAACTGGCCGGATTGAAACCAGCGCGGTGGGATATCGCGTTCCTGTGTCTGCTGACGACGGTGTTGCTCTTCGGAACAGCCGCGCTTGGCGCGGTGATGGTGCTCGCAATGCTGTTCCTGCCTGCCGCAACCGCCCTGCCGTGGGCGAAGCGAATGCCCGGCGCGTTGTGGATAGGCGGAGTACTGGGATTGCTGTTTCTTGCAGCGGGATTTGTGATTTCTGTCGAGATGGAGTGGCCGTTGAGCCACAGCGTGAGCGGCACGGGGGTCGCAGCGATGGGGATTTCATACATCGCATATCAGGTTCGTCAGTTGACGCTGCGAAAATCTCCGGTGTGATCGGGCGCTGACGGCGCATGCGCTCGGCGGAGTTCGCGGGCGCGGGCATCCGAGACGGCGAGAACGGCCGCAATGATCTTGGCGGGTTTGAGTGCTCGAAGCAGACGCGCGGCGGCTCGAATGGATGCCCCCGTCGTGCGAACGTCATCGACGAGAATGAAATGCACTCCGGAGTAATCTCGGCGATGGGCCGA
>DASZQE010000033.1:0-4503 GCA_035550175.1 Phycisphaerales bacterium
CATTGATTCCGCGAATGCGTCGTCCGAGCAGTTGACCACGCTGTTGTCGGCAGCATCGAAGGATGATGATCGAGCGGCGCAGTCTACAGCGTATCTTCAGGAGCGGTTGCGCCTTGCAGCGAGGATGCTCAAGGCATTTCAGGCTCAGATTGCGAAGACGGACAGTTCGATCAGCATGCTTGCAGGGCACGAAGAGCGAGTTCTGCAGATCGTCAACTCGATTGACTCACGTGCCGCGGAATTGAGCGCGTGCGTGGACGCGACATCGCAGCGGCTGGAAACGCTGCAGCAGGAACGACTGGCGGAGATGCAGCGACGGCTGGATGAGCATCAGGCGGCGCTTGACCAGCGATTGATGTCTGCGATCAATGATGCGGAAGCGTCGTTCCGCGATCGGCTGGCATCTGTTTCTCGCCTGACTGAATCCACGGTGGAATCGCTTTCGAGACAGATCGACGAATCAACCCGCACGCTTCGCACGCAGGTGGACCAGGCGGTGCAGAGCGCCACGGCGAGAATTGATCAGCATGCATCAACAAGGCAGGAAGAACTGACGCGGCTGAATTCTCACGTAGCTGAAGCGTTGCCTCGCGCCAACGCGATTCTGGCCGTGGTTGAAAACGCGCAGACTCGAGTGAACGTGCTGACGCAGCAGATCGACGAGGCAGGAATTCAATCGCAGGCGGTCCGGCAGGAAACGCTGAAAACCATTGCCCAGTGCGCCGAAACTCGCGCCGCACTGGACCACGATCTCACGGAAGCCGCGTCGCGGATCGACATCACCACGGCGCGCGCGCAGGAGCTTCGCAATTCCGTGCAAAGCATCGTAAACAATGCCACCGCAGGCGAGTCGGAGCTGCGACAACGGCTGACGGAAGTTCACATGGCTGTGCGACACATCGAAAAGGCGGAAGCCACATCGCAGCGGCTGGCTTCGCTGTTGAATCATCTGGCGCCGTGGGAAAAAATCATCATGCGACGCAGTGGGGAAAACGCAGGCATGCCCGAGCCGCTGGCGCAGCTGGTTGATGACGCCAAGCACATCGTGAGGGACGAGATGCTGCGATTGTCCACATCGATGCGAATGCTTGCGGACCGTGTTGAGCAGGCTGCGCGGAATGATCGCCGTGAAACGGACCGTGTTCATTCCGATCCGGCCACGCAGGCTGCGCGAGCGATCATCGATGATCTGACTTCGCCGAAGTCCGCGGCGCACACACGTCCTGCGAGCATCACGGAAGTGATCTCGTCATCACTGCGCGACGGCACGTTCATTCCGTCGCTGTGAGCGGAAGTTGGTTGATCACGCTCGGGGTGTGAGCAGAAGCCAGTCGCGAACCATCCACAGGCGTCACGGCGTATTCGTGAAATACCGGCACGTGATCCGAAGGCCAGTAGCGGCTGCGGCCGTTTTCCGCGATCAGGCCATCCATGAAAAGTCGCTGCTCGCCAAGCATTCGCAGCTTGTCATCATGAGTGGCGATGAAGACGTAATCGATTCGCTTGGTGGGATGACCCGGGCTGCCGCGCGTGGGGAGCGTGCCATTGTAATCCGCAAACTTAATCGTTCCGGTGAGTTTGCTGTCCATGACCATGGCGAGATCGCCGCTGTCGCGTTCGATGTTGAAATCACCGCCGAGAATGGTGATTTCTGCGGGTTTGACGCGATCTCTCGCTGCGAGCCATTCCAACGTTTCGGTGAGCTGCTTGCGGCGGATTCTCGCATCGAAATCCCAATTTGTGAAATGCACGTTGACGACCCGCACCAGGCCGATGCGCGGAACCTTGAACTCCCCCATCACGCTGACGCGCTTGAATCCGAGAAGCAAGCCGGACGTTTGCGCCTTGTGCGTGATGGCGTCGTAGAACTCAAAGGGGTATTTGCTGAGGATCGCGATGCCTTCGCCGTCGCTTTCGCGTTTGGTGGCGCGGACGTTGTAGCCGAGCTTCTCGCCGAGCGATTCAGCGGTGTTGTCATTCAGGTTGCTTTTGCCGCTGCGGAACTTGACCTCCTGAAGAAGCAGGAATTCAGGCCGACCGCCGGTTTCTTCAGGAAGTTCGGCAGCAACGCCGTCGAGTTCCTTGCTGCGGTCGCGGTGCTCCATGTTGAACGTGACCACGCGGAGCTTGACGGGTCCCGTCGCATCAAAATCAATTTCTGCATCAGCAGCAGGTCCAAATGAAGTTCTGGAAGCTTTTGCACCAAGCATGATCACGGGATCGCTATGGAGGGCAGGGGCATCGTGATATCCCGTGGGCGGCATTTGGGTCCAGTTGGAATGGTCGCTTGTGGAAGAGCACCCCGCGACCAACCCGAAAGCCAGAACTCCGCAGGCGCCGACCATCACTTCAATTCTTTTCATTTCCCGCTCCGTCCAGCGATGCGATGCATCGCGCCCCGGCTCAAGATATGGCTGCACGCGATCTCACAGACCGCACAGCAGTTCGAGGTCCACGGAGATATCGACAGGATTCGCCTGACAAATCGCATGCATTTTGTCAGCAATTGGTTGTGATTGATCGGCCGCGCAGGATTGGCCGTGAGTTCTTGATTTTCGCGGCTGTTTGTGCCTGTCCGGCTGTCGCCTCTTGCGCTGCGGGCGCGAATACGCCGCAGGCAGCGTGTGTTATTCTCATCAATCATGACCATCCAAACCCAGCCAGCTGCCGCGAGAAGCGCCACAAATCGCGCTCGCGTGTTTCCCCCTGCCGTGTACGCCATCGGCCGCAATTACGCAGACCATGCCGCCGAAATGAAGAAGGATGTGAGCGATCAGCTCATCATCTTCATGAAAAACCCCGCGTGCGTGATCGGCAACGGCGAGCCGATCATCATTCCCGGCATTTGCGATCGTCCCTCCCAGCAGGTGGATTACGAAGGCGAATTGGCGGTCATCATAGGAACGACATGCCGTGACGTCGCGGAAAAAAACGCATTTGACGTGATTTCCGGTTACGCGGTCGCCAACGACGTCAGTGCCCGCTGGTGGCAGCAGAAAGGGTCGGGCGGACAGTACGTTCGCGGGAAAAGTTTCGACACGTTCTGCCCCATGACTGATCCTGTGCCGCCGTCGCAGGTGGGAAATCCGCAATCGCTGCGAATCACCACCAAGGTCAACGGCGAGACGCTTCAGGATTCAAACACGAACAACATGCTGTTTTCCATCG
Source organism: Phycisphaerales bacterium (assembly GCA_035550175.1). Lineage (GTDB taxonomy): Bacteria > Planctomycetota > Phycisphaerae > Phycisphaerales > SM1A02 > DASZQE01. The sequence continues at coordinate 3,169 of DASZQE010000033.1, forward strand.
CGAAAATCATTTCCGAACTGACCACCGGCACCACGCTGCTTGCGGGCACGGTGATTCTGACCGGGACGCCCGCAGGCGTCGGCGCGGCCCGCAACCCGCCGCGATTTCTGGCTCCGGGAGACGTGGTGGAAGTCACTGTTGAGAAAGTCGGCACGCTGCGCAATCCGGTTGTCCACGAATGAGCGCCCGCCCGATTCGCGGAATTTTCGCATCGCCATCCCCGGAGTGTGCAACCCAATGCGCCGCTCTCTGCATCAATGAAGAGGAGTTCGTTCCATGAAACGCAGTTTTCATCTCATCATCGGATTCGCCATGACTGCTGCACCGCTCGCACACACCGCACACGCGCAAACCGCCTCCGAAGCTCTGCACGATCTGATGGATGAGCGCATCGAATGGATGAAGCAGGAATTTCCCGAATACGCGATGTCGCGCGGCGATTACCGCAACGCGGATCACATCACGGATTCGAGCATGGCTGCGAACGATCGCCGGGCGATTGCGACGCGCAGCCTGCTGAGTCGTCTGCACCTGATTGAAACCGGCAAGCTCGGCGCGGAAGACATGCTGGACTATCAACTGTTCGATCAATCGCTGAGCGACTCCGTGGAAGGCGAGAAGTTCCACACCAACCTGATGCCGATCGACGGTCGCGGCGGCCCGCAGCAGGACATTCCGCAGATGGCGGAGCGCGTGCGATTCCAGAACGCCGACGATTATGACAACTACCTCAAGCGGCTCGACATGGTCCCGCAGCGCATCGATGACACGATCGCGGCCCTGCGCAAGGGGCTTGAGGAGAAGCGCACGCCGCCGAAGATCATCCTCGAAGGCCTGCCCGAGCAGTTCAACGCGATCGTCAAAGGCGACGGACTTGATGAACTCTCCAAGCCCTTTGATCATGTGCCCGCCACCGTCGGGTCGAAGCGCGCGGATGAGCTGAAGCAGCAATTTGAAACGCGCTCGCTGCCTGCGGTGCGCGAGGCGATGAAACGTCTCGCGGACTACGTGGACAACGACTACATCCCCAAGTGTCGCCAGAGCATCGCGGCGACGGACCTGCCCGACGGCAAGGCGTACTACGAATACCAGTTGCGGACGATGACCACCACGAACCTGACGCCGCAGCAGATCTTCGACCTCGGCCAGTCCGAAGTGAAACGCATTCGCGCGGAGATGATGCAGTGCATCCGCAGCACGGATTTCCCGCAGGTCGGCGCGGACGGCAGGGCGCTGTATGCGAACGATGATCTGCTGTTCCACGCATTCCTTGACTACCTGCGCACGAACCCGCGCTTCTACTGCAAGACGCCCGAAGAGCTCGTGATGCGCTAC
>DASZQE010000034.1:0-3669 GCA_035550175.1 Phycisphaerales bacterium
CGCAGCCGCGCAATCACCACATGCCCCGTTCCCGCTTCCACCACAGCCTCGCCCACCTCCACCTGCACGTCCGTGCTCGGCATCCCCCATCGCCCGTTCACGCACAGCAATTCCTCCTCAGCCGGCAACTGGTTCACCGGCGCATTCGCCCGCTCCTCCACCACCGCCTTCAATCGCTCCGGAACCCAATACCCTGTCAGCGACCTCGGCCACGTTTCAGCGATCCGCTCCGCAGTCGTGTTCATTCCGCTGCGCACTTCAAAGCTCGCCCGCAGGTCCGTCATCGGCCCCAGCTGCCCAAGCCCGTCATCGAAAATAACCATCCTTGCCATCACGGTCATGGTACTCGCTTCCCCCTTTCGCATTCATGCCGAGAACCGACAGCGGAATGCGGGTCACCCTATCTCCGGATCGCCATCCGAGTCATGCTCACCTGGAACCCCCACACCGGCAGCGTCTTGAGCAGCATCCATCCGACAGGCACGCCCACCAATCCCGAATACAGCGCCACAAGAATCTGGTGAAAGAACTCCGCCAGCGCCCCATCGCGAGTCGGATACACCACCGAATCAAACCTGCTGCGAATCACAAAAATCGAAATGAGCACGAGCGCCGAGCATGCGTGCGCCACAAACGCCATGAACCCGATGCTCATCGCCCGCCTCGGAAACACCAGCGTCCGCAGTTGCATCACGACGTATGCCGCCGCGAGATAGGCCAGAGCGTTTGGGCCGATCAGCGTCACCATCCGGTCAGGAACCTGCGAATACGGCTCAAGCAGATCCACCAGCAGCCCTAGTATCAACGCCGCCCAGGGAACGATTGAACGGCTTGCGGTCAGCGCCACAAATGCAAGCAGCGCGGAACTCATCACCGGACGCACGCTTGAATCACCCCAACGCAGCGCGTGCATCAGGCTGTGATCCAGCTCGACGAAGACGCACGCAGTAATGATGAACACAATCCAGCGCATCTAGTGGCTGCCCTCGCCTGCCGCCGAATTTCCCGAAAGCAGCGTCACGTGCGAAAGCTCGCTCACCAGCACTCTCGGCCGCACGATGACTTGCTGAATCAGCGGCTCGCTTTCCTTCGGTTGCACCTTCTCCACGATTCCCACCACCATCGCCTGTGCCCATTCCGGCCAGCTCGGATCGCTCAGAATCACCTTGTCTCCCTTGCCGACGTCTTTCGCTCGATCCATTTCGCCGCTCAGCGTCCCGTCGCCATGTGGTCTGAGTTGCACACGCGCTGCGGACGACATGTCAAACGTGGCGTCCTCGATGCGATCCGCTGGGATGACCGCAGCCATGAACCAGCTTGTGGCTTCGTTCGTGATCGGCATCAGCATGACGCGGAATTTCGATACTTCCGTCACCCGCCCGAGCAGATTCACCGCGCCGTACACAGCGATCGTGCTCTTCTCCGTCACACGATCCTTCGCCTCTTCCGGAATCTTCAATTCCACCAATCCATCGATTGCGTTCGCTGCCCGGCTGGTGACCGGCGTCTCTGCGGAAATCGGTGCGCCCGCCATCTCGCGGATGTGCGCCGGGATCATCTGCAGCTCCGCAATCTGCTGCTCCAAATCAGAAATCCTCAAAGCCTGTTTCAGATTTGCCGCGAGCATTTTCTGGGTCTGCTCCGTCTGATATTGCAGATCGTCAGCCAGCTTCGTCACCGCGTTCTCATCCGTCGGTATATGCCGCGTCACGCCTGGCCGCAGCCAGTTCGCAAACCACGTCCCCACAAATCCGATCGGCGACATCGGGACTCGTGCCACATCCGCAACGCTCGTGCTCCACCCCAGCCATCGACCCGGCAAAAACGCCAACGCGAATGTCGCCACCACTGTCAATGGGAACGCCGCCTGAGATCGCCCGGGCATTCGCGCCATGCTCGCCTCTCACCCGCCCCCACCGACTCATCACAGCTCATCAAGCTCGGATTCCAGCGTGCCCTTCCACTCCTCAAGATTCTCAAGGTAAATGCTCGTTCCTCGAGCCACGCACGTCAACGGATCATCCGCAATCTTCACTTCAAGCCCCGTTGCCTTCGTCATCAGCACGTCAAGCCCGCGCAGCAAGGCTCCGCCGCCGGCCAGCGTGATGCCGTTGTCCACCAGGTCCGCTGCCAGTTCCGGTTCCGCTTTTTCCAGCGTGCGGATCACCGCCTCCGTGATGGCGCTCAAAGGTTCCTGCAGAGCCTCACGAATCTCCGCCCCGCTCACGGTCGTTTTTCTGGGCAGGCCCGAAATGTTGTCGCGCCCGCGCACCTCCAGCGACATGTTCTCCGCCACCGGCGCCGCCGAGCCGATGTCGATCTTGATCCGCTCCGCCGTCTGCTCGCCGATCGTCAGGTTGTGCGACTTCTTCAGGTAGTTGATGATCGCTTCATCGAAGTCGTCGCCTGCGACGCGCACCGATTCACAGGTCGCAATGTCCGCCAGTGACATGATCGCCACTTCGGTCGTGCCGCCGCCGATGTCCACGATCATGCTTGCGGTCGGCTCGACGATCGGCAATCCCGCGCCGATGCCCGCCGCCATCGGCTCTTCAACCAGATACACGCGCCGCGCGCCCGCGCGATCCGCGCTCTCCAGCACAGCGCGCTTCTCCACAGCCGTGATGCCTGAAGGCACCGCGATCACCACTCGCGGACGGAAAAATCTTCCGCGACCGTTCACCTTCCGGATGAAGTACCCCAGCATCGCCTCGGTGATTTCAAAATCGCTGATCACGCCATCCTTCAATGGACGAATCGCGCTGATGCTTCCCGGCGTCTTGCCGAGCATTTCCTTCGCGGCCCATCCGACCGCGTTGCCGTTGTTCAGAACTTTGTTCGTTCCGCGCCGTACCGCCACCACCGATGGCTCATTGAGCACGATCCCTTCGCCGCGCACGCACACAAGCGTGTTGCATGTGCCCAGGTCGATGCCCATGTCGACGCTGAAATAACCTCGAAGCCGATCCAACACCACTGAATGTCATCCTTTACGCGACACTGTGCTACCTGCTCATTCGCCGGGTCGGCTCATTCAGCCTCCATACCACATCGCCGACGAAGGAGACCTCCGTCTCCATGCGCCGCATCATACGTTTTCACCGCCGCCTGTGTGCGCGTTCGGGCAATTTGCAAAAAAAAGATACCCCCCTCCTGCCCCATGCTCGATGTGACCTGACACCGGACCGTTACCGCTTGCTGACCAGCTTGAGCATTCCGCCGTCATTCGCGCCGGGCTTGCTCTCCGAATGCGAACTGTTCCGCATCGCCATCAGGATCGCTCCCGCCGCCATCACGAGGGTCGCCACGAACAGCAACCCCGTATACACGTCCATGTCTCCGCCTGCTCGTCTCACTGGTGGGCTGTTGAATTGCGTCATCGTCGGTGTGTCCTTCAGGTGTCCTGTGTCTGTTCGTCAGTCATTCAGCCTTATTCCGGAGCCGTGTATGCCCGGTATCCGATCTGCACCGGGTTATTCGGCTCTTCCAGCGAAAGCTCGCCTGTTGACTGATCCACATCCACCTTGACGATCCGCAGGTTGCCCACGAATCGGCCGCCGTTCCCGATCGTCAGAATCCAATCTTTCTGTACGCCGTCACGGCTACCCGCGTCAATCTGCACCCATACGTGATCCTTCGCCCTTTCCACGCCCGTCACGTTGCAGGTCA
>DASZQE010000035.1:0-3179 GCA_035550175.1 Phycisphaerales bacterium
GCCGGCATGATGGGCGCGGTCTCCACCGGCGTGGGCACACGCCGCGACAACCGTGCCATCATGGTTCGCACAAGCTCTGCGGAGTCGCGCATAAATGCCTACATCGCTCCCTGTCGCTGTGTCCTTGATGAAAGCGACGGAAACCTGGCTGTATGGCTTAACGATGCTCGCCAGGGCAACACCATTCACGCGACGGAACTTCGGTGGTTTCTGTTTGATGCGGATTCTGGAACATACAGCGTCTACTTTGTGGCATTTCCCGATTCATGGACGCAGGCAGCCAAAGACACTGAAGATCACGTTTACCCGATCAACTCCAATTGGTTCAAGGTGCTTCAGACTTATCAGTCCGCCGGATGGACGTGCTCCATTCCGCTCGTTGACGGGCTGAATTCCATCACCGTGACCAAAGATGTCTCCAACAGTGCGCTCGATTCAACGCACTTCGCGTTTGATCTTGCGTTCCAGACCAGCTCGGGCTCCATCACGTCATCACTTTCATCAACCATATATGCGCACCGTTTGCCCGCCAGCTAAGTTCACAGGTGCATCATGACTCCTCATCTCACATCGTCTCCATTCCATTCTCAACATCCGCGCGGAATTGCCATCCTGCTGGTGCTCATCAGCCTGATGATGGCGACCATCCTCACATCCGCGTACCTCGCCAGCCGTGACAATTCCTCCCTCATTGGGGACAACGTCGCTGCCGCCGCCAAGGCGCGCTGGGCCGCCAGCTCCGGACTCGAGATGAGCGTTGCTGTCCTGCAGACGGAGACCAGTTGGCGCACCTCGCACGTCAACGGAAAGCTGATCGATGACCTGAACGTGGATGGCGCGCTGGTGGATGTTGATCTTCTGGATATGCAGACCAACGCTCCGCCGACGCTCAGCACAACCACTGTGAAGATCACGACCACCGCTGTTGCCGACGGCGTGACCCAGACTTCCTCCGCCATCGCCTCCATTCAACCCGATGATTCGGAAGTTGACATCGGTCTCACCGAGTTCACGGCTTTCGGCAAGGAGTCCGTCAGCGCCAAGGACCAAGCGGTTTTCGCACGCTGGGAAACGGCGCCGATGTCCAAGCTCGGACATCCCATCTATGTCGGAACTCAGTCTCTATCAAGCGGCGCGGTGTCAATCGACAACGGCGCGGCCATCATTGACGGCTATATTTTCGCCTCAAATACCGCTTCCGCGTCACTCATTTCATCCGCCTCGACGACGCCGGTCGTTCGGGAAAATGTAAAAAGCGTCATTCCCCTTCCGAGTGGACCAAGCGCACCGTTGTACGTCGGGCTGTATGGAGCAGCGCTGGCTGTGACCGCAGGAACGACGAATGTCGCTTCAAGCGTTGCGAAGACGAGTGTTGATGTGAACAGCGGCGGCGTGCTGAACATCCAGGACGGCGTCACTCTGAACATCAAGACCTACCTGCATGTGAACCCCGGCGGCAAGATCGTCATCAACGGCAACGTCGTCATCTCAGTCAAGAAAGACATGCAAATCCAACAGGGCAGCATTGAGTTGATGCCCAACGCGGTCCTGTTGCTGTTCGTCACAGAGGACATCCTGGCAGATCAAAGCTACCTCGGTGATCTTCGCGCTGATTCTTCACGCGACAATTCCGGATCCGCTTCATATGTCGATCCAAGCACGATACAGGTCTACTCCACCAATGTCGCCAACTCAACTGAGTGGCGCTTCCGCGACAATACGGTGGCCAAAGGTCTGTATTACGCCCCCAACCGCAAATTGCGCATTGAGGATAATTCCGCAATCTACGGTTCTGTCGCAGCCCAGCAAGTGGAAGTCACCGACAATGGTGCCATCTTCTACGATCCTGCGCTGGATTCAGCAATCGGGTACACCAATCCCAAGTCCGCACTCTACAACCCCGATGGCACGATCATCTCGTCGGTTCTCAGCCTGCTGTCGCTCGATCAGCTTTCGCTCTCAACGCTTTCAACCGCCACAAGCCTGCAAGTTAAGTCTCGCGGCAAGGTTGTCTCGGGGTTTACCGTTGTGGACGCCGGCCTGCGCGGCTCTTTGAATGAAAACGACCCGACTCCACGACCCGTTCAGGTCGATTTCAATATGGACACGTTTGGATCGGATACATCAATCGATGAAGCCCGTGCCGTCGCTGCTGCAAACGCCGGATAATGCAAACAGTTTCTCTCATGACGACTGCGCATCACAACCCTCGCTTCCTGCGAATCCGCCGATCAGCATTCACGCTCTTTGAACTGCTCATCACTGTCTGCGTCATTGCGGTCATTGCGGTCACGGTGATTCCCACTGTCTCCAGTGCGGACAACCTCCGCCTTTCCGCCGCCACAAGCATTGTGATGTCTGACATCGAATACGCGCAGGTACTCACGATGGCTCACCCTGACAATCCTGTGGTCGTCGTTTTCAACACCGGCAAGTCTACCTACGCCCTCTGCTACGATTCCGATCATCTCCACCCCATCAATCGCGCTGACACCAACGAACCCTACGAAGTTCTTCTGGGCCAGGGACGGGCTTCAAGCGCGAGCGGCGTGACCTTCACCTTGGTCGATATTGACAACGGCGTACTGTCATTCAACGAGCAAGGCGGCGTGCTTGATCTCAGCCGCCGCCCTTACATCGTGTTCAGTTCCGCAGGCGCCAAGCTCGCTGTCAAGATCGCTCCGACGACCGGAACCATGTCCGAGACGACCGACTTCCCCGCAATTTCCGGAAATTCCGGTGACGACGAAGGTGGCGGAAAATCACGTTGAAAACGCCCGGAATGATCCAAGACACGCTGCGGCGTCAGTTCACCGAAGTCCATACTCTCGCAACTTCCGGTACAGCGTTCGCTCTCCGATTCCAAGCATGTGCGCAGCCTGCTCGCGATTGCCTCCGGTCATCGCCAGCGTCTGCCGAATCGCTTCCTTCTCAAGTTTGTCCAATCCAACGCCGGCCAAGCTGCCGACCGACATGCCTTCCTCGCTGTCTGTACTGCGCACTTCCTCCGGCACATCATGCACGTCGATCGTTGATTCCTTGCTCAGGACCACCATCTTCTGCACGACGTTTGAAAGCTCTCGTACGTTGCCGGGCCACGAATATGCCACAAGTCGCATCATCGCTGCGTCCGTGACGTTCGGAATTGCCTTGCCCAATTCCGACGCGAACTTCCCTGC
>DASZQE010000036.1:0-4703 GCA_035550175.1 Phycisphaerales bacterium
CTTTCAGAAGGCGATCAGCCTTCAACCGAACAATGCGCGGAACCTGTTCATTGATGGAATGGCGCTTGCTGAAGAAGGCTGGGACGCGGAGCGCGATCGGAACATGCAATCGGCTGCCGCGTTCTACAACGCAGCCGTTGCGTCCTATCAGCGCGCGCTGGCGTTGGAACCGAAGAACGCCGAGGGTCAAATGAATCTCGGCAAGGCCTGGCTGAGACTTCGCCAACCTCAACATGCCATCGCTTCGCTCCGCGAGGCCATTCGGATCAATGATCGTTACGTCGCTGCCCGAAACGAACTTGCCACCGCGCTCGCAGCTTCAGGCGACCTCGCTGCGGCTCAAATCGAGTTCCGGAATGTGCTCGCAATCGATCCGAACGATGAAACCGCCGGACGCGGTCTCGCACTCATCCAGCAGTTGCAGGAACGCGCCAAGCCCTGACCGCATTCGTGCTGATAGCCTGCGATGTGCGGGCTCTGTACCATCAACACGTTCTTCGATCAGTGCCCGCTGAGAAAACACCGCGTATGTTCGACCGTCCGCTCAAACTCGACGTGCGAAAACTGCTCTTCATTTCCATCTCGCTCTGCGTGCTGGTGTTGATCGTGTATGGCCGGACATCTTCGCACGAATTCGTCGACTACGACGACACCCAGTATGTCGTTCAGAATCCCGATGTGAATCATGGGATTACCATTGCAGGTTTAGAATACGCCTTCACCGACACTCGCCTGGCCAACTGGCACCCGCTCACGTTTCTTTCGCACATGCTCGATTGCCAGCTCTTCGGACTTGAGCATCCCGGCGGCCACCATCTCGTGAACGTCCTCTTGCATGCGTGCAATTCCGTGCTCGTGTTGCTCGTGCTTCGTCTGTTCACCGGAAGCGTCTGGCGAAGTGCGTTCGTCGCAGCGATTTTTGCCGTCCACCCTCTTCACGTCGAATCCGTCGCGTGGGTCGCGGAGCGCAAGGATGTGCTCAGCACACTCTTCGCGTTGCTCACATTGGTTGGGTATTGGTGGCACCTTCAAACACCCTCCGCGCGCAGATACGCCCTCATGCTGCTCGCCTTCGCGCTGAGCCTGATGTCAAAGGCCATGTTCGTTACGCTGCCTTTCGCCATGCTGCTGCTGGATTACTGGCCGCTTCGTCGCTTCGGCTGGAAAAAGGTGGAATCCTCCACTCAGCGTTCATTCGCACACTGCGTGATTGAAAAAATCCCGCTCGTCGCCATGGCCGCCGCAGTCAGTGCCGTCGCCATGATCACCCAGCGAAGCGCCGGCGCTGCAATGTCAGTCGATGACCTTCCGATGTCTGATCGCCTGATGAACACCGTCTTCGGCTACGCCATTTATCTCCGGCAGTTCATCTGGCCTGTTGATCTCGCAGTGTTCTATCCATATCAACAGGGTCGATCGGTTCAAGATCTGCTCATCAATGCTGCACTGATCGTGGTTATCACCATCGCCTCGCTCGTGCTCATCCGTCGCCGGCCTTCGCTCTTTGTCGGCTGGTGCTTCTATCTCGGCACCCTCGTTCCCGTGATCGGTCTCGTGCAGATCGGTGCCCAGGCTCATGCTGACCGTTACATGTATGCGCCGATGCTCGGATTGCTCATCGCCATCCTTTGGCTGATGCCGGGCACGTTCTCCGCTTCGCGAGCCTGGCTCCAGCCAGCGCTCACCCTGGTTGGTTTTGCACTCATCGCCGCAGCAACGGTCGGCGCCTGGCGTCAGGTCGGTTACTGGAAAGACAGTCGCACCCTGTACGATCACACCCTCGCCATCACCACCAACAATCACATCATTCAGAACAACATCGGCATTCTCGATCAACAGGCGGGCCGGCTGCCTGAAGCCATGGCGAGATTCCAGGAAGCTGCTCGCATCAAGCCCTCATATGTCGATGCCTGGTGCAACATGGGCATCAATAACATTTTCACTGCCCGCAAGGAAAGCGCCCAGGGCCATACCCAGGCGGCACAGCAGCATCTTCAGGAAGCCCTCGGCTTTCTCAAGAAAGCCCTCGAACTCAGTCCGAAGTTCGCTTCCGCACACGCAAGCCTTGGTGAGGCGTACTTTCAACTTGGCTATATCGGCCAGGCTGAGAGCGAATTCTCCCTCGCCATCCAATATGACCCGAACCTGACCGCTGCCATCATCAACCTCGGTCTGGTTCGCTCCACGCAGGGTCGGTTCGACGATGCGATCAAGCTCTATCAGCAAGGACTTGAAAAAGGCAATCAGGACGCAATGACCTATTACCTCATCGGCATCGCCAACATGAAACGGCAGGATTGCCGAAGCGCGATTCCCGCCTTTGAAAGCGCCATTCAGCGCAACGCCGGTCTGGTTGATGCGTATGTCGATTACGCCACCGCGCTCGCCGCCTGCGGCCGGTTCCCCGAGGCTGCACAACAGATCAACATGGCTCTCTCCAAAGACCCCAACAACCAGCGCGCCAAGGGCATCAAGCAGGCGCTTGATCAGCAATTGCGCTCTTCCCCGCACTGATTCGCAATTCCACACATGAATGCTCGCACGTTGAAGAATCCTCTGCCGACGAACGCGCCCGAAACGCTCGCGCCGACGTCCCCGGCCCAATCCGAGCCGGCGTGGCTTTTTCCCTGTGCGATCGCTGCATTGCTCCTTCTCACATTTCTGGTGTATGCACGAACCTTCTCGCAGAGCTTCATTGTTCTGGATGATCCCGAGTATGTCATCGACAACCAGATGGTTCACGAAGGCATCACCGCTGAGTCGCTCAAGTGGGCTTTCACCGATCTCAGCGCCGCCAACTGGCATCCGCTCACGTGGCTCACGCACATGATCGACTGGACGCTGTACGGCTCGTCGGCATGGGGACATCATCTCACCAATGCGGTCATTCACGTTGCGAACGTCTTCCTGCTGTGGTTTGCGCTGACAGCCCTCGCGGGTCCGCGCGCTCGTTGGTGGGCGCTGCTCGCTGCGTCCGTGTTCGCGCTTCATCCGCTTCGTGTCGAGTCCGTGGCATGGATTTCCGAACGCAAGGATGTGCTGAGTGTCTTCTTCGGCCTCCTCGCGATTCACGCCTATGCTCGATACGCGCGATCAATCAGCATTCAACCTGTTGCCAAATCGATTGTCTGGTATGTCACAACACTCCTCTGGTTCGCGTGCAGTTTGATGTCCAAGGCCATGTTCGTCACGCTTCCATTTCTTCTTGTGCTGCTCGATGTCTGGCCGCTCCGCAGAATCCTGCTGCCTTCCGCAACGAAAGCCCAATCAACACATCTTGCTGATCCTGCTACGCAGCGCATTTCGGTTATTCGCGCGATTGCCGAGAAACTGCTCATGCTCGTCATGTCCGTCGTCGTCAGCATCATTACCCTCGCAGCACAGCGTGCGGAGCACACCGTCACGTCCCTTCAGGTCATCTCGCTCGCCCGGCGCATCGGCAACACGCTCGTTGCGTACGCCACATACCTCGGTCAATTCCTCTGGCCGATCAATCTCTCCCCGATGTATTCCTATCCGTCAGTCTGGCCCGCCGCCCGTATCGGTCTTTCTGCCGGCGTACTGCTCGCTGCAACACTGCTTGCCCTCTGGCAATGGCGCAAGCGTCCGTTCATCCTCGTCGGCTGGCTCTGGTTTCTCGGAACGCTCATTCCCGTCATCGGCCTCGTGCAGGTCGGTGGCCAATCCCACGCCGACCGTTACACCTATCTTCCGAACATCGGGCTGTGCATCATTCTGGCTGGCGCGTGTGCCGAATTCGCACGACGCTCAAAAACCGCTCGTAACGCAGTCGCCGCCTTCGCAATTCTTCTCACACTCATCCTTGCTCCGCTTGCCCTCGCGCAGATCCGCTGGTGGGATTCCAGCCGAACGCTCTTCTCGCATGCCATCAACGTCAGCGCGGATAACTACGTCGCGGAGAACATTCTGTCCTATGTGCTCGTGAAGGAAGGCGATCTCGCTGCCGCCCGTGACCACGCGCAAACCTCCTTCAACATCAATCCCTCCTACGCGCTCCTGGCAGACTTCTACGGCGACGGTCTGATCAAGAATAGCCGTTGGTCTGAAGCTGCCGAACACTTTGAAGAATTGTTCAAACGCCAGGCCTCAATGGAGAATTCCAGCATCAGTCGTCAAGTGCTTGCAAAATTGCACAACAACTACGGGACCGCATTGATGAATCTCGCTCGCTTTGAGCAGGCCACCGACCAGTTCCGTCTCTGTCTTCAGTTGGATCCCTCTTTTTCGCGCGCAAAATCCAACCTTGGCGCAGCGCTCGCGCAATCGGGTCATCCGGATCAGGCTCTGGGCATGCTTGAAGACGCTGCACGTGAAAATCCCGAAAGCGCCGAAGCGCAGACCAATCTTGGACACGTGCTTTCCGCGCTTGGCCGCAAGCCCGAAGCTCTCGTGCATTATTATCACGCGCTCGAAATTGATCCGACGGATCAGGCCGCGCTCACACTTGTTCAGGCTCGTCGTGCCCTCGGCATTTCAAGAGAATCCGCCATCGCCTTTGAAAAGGCGCTTCCATCGGGCATCGACCCGCTTCAGGCTCATGCCGACTTCGCGCAGATCATGATGTCACAGCGCTTTCAGCAGGCGGACCTTGCTGTGCCGCATTATCAGCGCATCTGTGAACTTGCGCCCAACGCCGTTTCTTCCTGGCTTCATCTCGGCGTGGCGCTTGGCGCAGCTCAGCG
>DASZQE010000037.1:0-3296 GCA_035550175.1 Phycisphaerales bacterium
AAATCACCCTCATGGCGATCCAGCGATTCGCCTCAGAGCACGTTTCCGACACCACCGTCCGAACCGTGAAAATTCCTTCGGATGACATGAAGGGACGCATCATCGGACGCGAAGGACGGAACATTCGCGCGTTGGAGCGGGCCACAGGCGTGGACATTCTCGTGGATGACACTCCTGGCGTGATTGCGGTTTCGTGCTTCGATCCGATCCGGCGGGCGATCGCAGGCGAAGCGCTGCAGCAGCTTGTCGCAGACGGACGTGTGCATCCTTCTCGTGTGGAAGAAGTTGTCGAGTCTGTTCGCAAGGATATGCAGGAGCGAATCGTCCGATTCGGAAACGAGGCAGTGGTCGAAGCGAACATTCGCGGGCTTCATCCGAAGATCATGGAAGCGATGGGCAAGCTGCACTTCAGAACCAGCTACGGGCAGAATGTGCTCCGGCATTCGATTGAAGTGGCGTATTTGTCGCAGTTGATCGCCGATCAGCTCGGGTTGGATGGCGCGGTGGCCAGACGGTGCGGGTTCCTGCACGATATCGGTAAGGCGATGGATCATGAAATGGAGGGCGGGCATCCTGCGATCGGCATGGAATTCGTGCGGAAGTACGGTGAGCGCTCGCAAGCCGTGCTCAACGCGATCGGCGGACATCATGGAGACATTGAGGCGACGACGCCCTACACGCCGATTGTGATGGCTGCGGATGCCGTTTCCGGCGCGCGGCCCGGCGCTCGTCGAGAGTCCATGGAGATGTACATCAAGCGGCTTGAGCAACTTGAGCAGATCGCCAAGGATCAGGGATCAATTGTCACCGAGGCGTACGCCATTCAGGCCGGACGCGAAGTCCGCGTGGTCGTGGATGCCAAGCGTGCAAGCGATGCAGACGCTTTTGCGATGGCATCGGACATCGCCAAGCGCGTGGAGGCGGAAATGACTTTCCCGGGCGAAATCAAGGTGACTGTGCTGCGTGAAGTGCGCGCGGAGGCGACGGCAAGGTGACATAAATCAGTACACTTCTTCGCTTGCAAACGCTTTCTGAAATACGCGCACTTCTGGATTCCAGGGCTCTCCGTCCAAAGCACCGGCTGGGGCAGAATTTCCTGCATGACCACAACCAACTGAAAAAGCTGATCGATGCAGCATGTGTGAAGCCCGGTGATGTGGTGCTTGAAGTCGGTCCGGGGACCGGTACTTTGACTGAAACCCTTCTGGAAGCCGGTGCTGAGGTCATTGCTTGCGAATTGGATGCGGACATGGCCGAGATCATCCGCGAGCGATTGGGCGCCAATACACACGTAGTGCTGATTGAAGGGGATTGTCTTGAAGACGAACGCAGGCTGAATGCTGAAATCGTGAAGGCGATCGACGGGCGCACATTCAAGCTGGTCGCCAATCTGCCCTACCAGGCAGCCAGTCCGTTGATGGCGACATTGCTGATGAACCACGCGAATTGCGCAGGGCAATGGGTGACGATTCAGAAGGAAGTCGCGGATCGAATCGCTGCCAAGCCTGGCTCGAAAGACTTCGGCACAATGACGGTGCTGATGCAGACGATGGGCGAGGTCGAACTGATTGCGACCGTGAAGCCCGCGAGTTTCTGGCCGATTCCCAAAGTGACCAGCGCGATGGTGCGCATTGCGCCAAAGAAGCACGGAGTTGCTGACCCGGAAAGGTTCGCTCGGTTCGTGACGGGCATCTTCAGCAAGCGCAGAAAGCAGATCGGAACGATTCTCGGCGCGGATGCAGTTCGCTCTGCGGGAATTGAATCCAAGCTGCGGCCGGAGGTTCTGGAGTCGGACCAATTCGTAGTGCTCTGGAACACCGTCAATTCAAACGTCAGAAACTGACAAATTCCATCGAAGCGCCGATGGAGGTGTCGTTCTGAATCTGGTCATACCGCATGCGAACAGTGAAATCGACATCGGGGAATCTGCGCGTCAGGCGAGCGGTGACGGAGCGGAAATCTTCCTTGTGGAAGTCATAGTCAGGTGAGAGCGAAAGAAAGTATTTCGCCGTGATTTGATAATTCCATCCGATGGAAAGCAACTCCGTGTCGTCAATCTTGATCGTGCGATATTCGATGTACGTGCTGAAGTTTGGTGTGTGACGCAGTTCGATGCCGATCGCGCCGCGATCAAGTTGATGCTCATCAAGGTCATACGTGCCGTCGCCGGAAAGCGCCAGACTGTCACTGATCTGCCAGGTGAACGCGGAATGGAAATGGTCGCCGAATTGCGAGTATTCCGGCCGGTAATCGAAGAACTGCGGCGTGGGAGATTCCCGCTCGCCATCATCGCTTGTGAAGATGAACTCATTGTTCCACGTCAGCACATCAACGCTGTACCAGCGGCCGGGTCCGCCACGTTGCGTCTGCCAGGTATTGACTACGCCGAGCTTGATCGCTGACCCCGTGACCAGCGACTCCACTTCGGGGTCATATTCCGGAAGGTCATCCTGCGAAACAGTGCTGTATCCGTGCCAGATCGTGATATTGGGTTCAACGACATGGCGCAGGCGATGCAGGCCGAAGAGCCGGCTTTCCACATCGTTGTACACGCGCTGAATCTGTGTGTTGAGTCGAACGCCGACAGCGCCGAAAACACGAAGCGCATCAGAATCGGATGAAAATTCATCAAAGTCCGAGTCGTACGCTGTCAGTCTGCCGACGACAAACGGAGAGACACCCACCGGGCCGTACTCCATCGGCAGAGTGAATTCATGGCGTGTGTCGAAGCGATCGACGTACTTGGTGTTGAGGCCGCGCGCGCGGAGCGCATCGCTGATGTCATCATTCTCCCCAAGGCCGAAGGCACGGCCGCGCACGCCGATTTCCCGGGGTGTTCGCTCTTCAAACGAAAACCCCAGGCGACTCAATCGCGATTCGCTTGAATACGAAAGGCGATCGTCAAAAAAAGTGTCGGCATAGCGGCGATACGTCAGTTCCGGCAGCTTGTTGACGCTGTATTGGCGCGAAGCCAGCAGATAATCATTGGAGAGAAAATGGTCGAAGTTGTACTTGCCGAGCAGTGTGAGCGCAGTGCGATCATTCTGGTACTTGAGATACACGGATGATTCATATTCGCGGCGATTGACGAAATCATCCTGTCGCCAATAGGTGACGAATGTCGGATCGCTGATCAGTGAGAGTTGCGTCTGCAGCAACCAGTGTTCGCTGAGCTTGGTGGTGTCCTCAGCCAACGCAATGCCGCGAAGATCGTCTTCAGGCTTGACCTCTCGTCCGGATGTCGTGCGGTCGATGCCGTGATCGAGGAGGCCGTATACGTCAACCTGGCCGACGCT
>DASZQE010000038.1:0-3743 GCA_035550175.1 Phycisphaerales bacterium
CGCGCCACGCGGGCGATCATGTCCGGAATCCCGACCGTCGTGCCGACGCCGGCACCGCCGAACAATCCGATCGTGCCGCCACGGACGACCGGGCAGAGCAGGTCACTGACCTTGATGCCCGTTTCGAGAATCTGCGTCTTGGGGTTGAGGTCGAGGAATTTCGGCGGCTCACGGTGAATCGGGCACTTCTTGTCCGCGTTCACCGGACCACGGTTATCAACCGGCTGACCCAGCAGATTGAACACCCGGCCGAGCACCGCTTCACCCACGGGCACCATCACCGGCGAGCCCGTGTTCACGCACTGCTGACCACGGCTCAAGCCGTCTGTGGATGCCAGCGCCACACAACGGACCTGACCGCCGCCCATGTGCCGGCTGACTTCGCCGACGAGCTTGGTCTTCTGACCTTTGACATCGATTTCGCACTCCACAGCGTTGTAGATTTCGGGCATGCTGTCTTCCGAAAACTGCGCATCAAATGTGGAGCCGATGACCTGAATGATTGTGCCGGTGTTGGACATGTGGTGTGAATCCGAAAAGTTGAAAATACCGCCTGCAAAAGGGGCCACCAGCGTAGCGAGTCGAGGGCGATGTGGGAAGAGGCGAAACCCCTGCCAGAAGCCGGACAAAAGAGATGTAATCTGATTCGTTACAATCGCCAGGACGTGAATGTCGGCTCACGTACAGCCATCAGCCTCCCAAAGAGATTGCCTCGCAAATGAAATTCAACCTCGTTGACACCATTCTTGATCAGCAGCCCGACCGCATCCGCACGGTGAAGCAGGTCAGCCTGGCGGAGGAATACCTGCAGGATCATTTTCCGACGTTTCCCGTCCTGCCCGGCGTGATGATGGTCGAGGCAATGGTGCAGAGCGCGCGAAAAATGCTCGCTCATCACGGCGATCCGCGCCTCGTGCTCGGCGAAGTCAAAGCCCTGAAATTCGGCGCGATGGTCCGCCCCGGCGATGCGCTCGATATCACCGTTGAATTCGTCCGCACCACGGACGATGGCCATTACTTATGCAAGGGAAGCGGACTCGTTCGCCGATCTGTTCTGCACGCAGACAGCAACGCTGAGCAGGAAACCGCTGTGTCCGGCCGATTCGTGATGCGGCCGCTCAAAATTGCTTCGCCGACGAAGGCCGCACCGACGCATTCGTAAGCTGCGTTTCGTGCAGCGGCGAGCCTGATTGGTGCGACGAACTGCGGGATTTTTGCTATTCTTCGGCTTTGCAGGAGTTTTCCATGCCCACAACGGCCATGACGCGCGAGGACATCTTCAAGAACGTGCAGGAAGTGCTCGAGGAGGCCCTCGGCGCCGATCCGGAAGACATCACGCCGTCCGCCACGCTCACCGGCGATCTGGAAGCCGAATCCATCGATTTCCTCGACATCGTCTTCCGCCTGGAAAAGAAATTCTCCACTCCCGCCAAGCCCTTCAAAATCTCGCAGGGCGAGCTCTTCCCCGAAAACCTGATGGAAAATCCCGCGTGGGTCAGCAACGGCAAGTTCACTGACGCAGGCATGGACATGCTTCGCAAACGCATGCCCCACGTGAATTTCAGCGAGTTTGAAAAAGACCGCAGCGTGAACAAGGTCTCCGAAGTCTTCACGGTCGATGCGATCGTTTCATTCGTGGAACGCAAGCTCAACTCCTGACCCCCGCCCCCCCTCGTTTGCCCAAAACCGCTAACGCAACCACAGGCGATCAATCCGCCTCCGCGATACATTTCTCCTCATGCGCTGGATGTGGATCGACAGGATCATTGATTTTGAAGAAGGGCGCAGGCTCTCCGCCATCAAGAATGTTTCGCTTGCCGAGGAGCATCTGCACGATCACTTCCCCGCAGATGAACACAGCGATGCGCAGCCCGTCATGCCCGCTTCGCTGATGATCGAGGGCATGGCCCAGACCGCAGGCATTCTCGTGGGCACGCTCAACCGGTTTCGAGAAAAAGTCATTCTCGCCAAGATCGTGTCCGCCAAGATTGATACCGACGTGACTCCGGGGCAGACCATCCGCTATGACGCGGAACTCGAATCCAACCATGCTGCAGGCGCAGCGACAAACGGAATCGTCAGCCGGTGGGTGTTCAATTCCGATTCAACGCCGGGTGAATGGGAACGGATCGGCGAGATCAACCTGCTCTTCAGCCACATCGATCAGAATTTCTCAGGCTTGGATTTCCCGAAAGAGAACTTCGTGTTCTCCGACAATTTCAAGATGATTCTGCGCGCAGCAGGACTCGATCGCCTTGCGGATTGATCCGCAGGATGAACGCCGACATCTCCTGGTAGAAAATCGAATTTACGCTGAACGCGATTGCCCGTGCCGCTGATCTTTCGGAAGACCGATGATCGGAAGGTCGTCCGGCAGCACATGCTGAGATGATTGTGTGTGCGGAACTGCGGGTTTCAACGGCGAATGTGTGCCGTTCGCATCGTCCGGCGTGCCTGCAAACTTCATCGTGTTGCCGCCGCGCTGCGGTTGATGATGTGCTTGTTGCGCCGGTTCACTCGGCTGGTGCTTGCCGTTGCGTCCATTTGCGCCGTTGGCAGCCTGATTTTCCTTGAAGAATCGGCTCGGGCGATCATCCTGCAATTGCTGTTGCAGCTTGCGCAATGCATCCACCTCGATCTGGCGAACACGTTCGCGGGTCAGGCCGACTTCCTCGCCGATCTGCTTCAGCGTCAAAGGTTCCTGTCCCTCGAGTCCGAAACGCAGCTTGAGTACCCGTGCATCACGCTCATCAATGGAATCCAGCAGCTTCAGAATCGTCCGGAACTCCTCGGATTGCGCAATGGTCTGGTCCGGCTGTTCCGTGCGGTTGTCTTCAAACAGGTCGGAAATGTCCACGACCGTGCCGTCTTCAGCCAGAGGAGCCTGCGGCGGCGCGCGGAACGCTTTCATCGCTCTGCGGATGATCGCCAGCTTCTTCGCCGGAATCTGCATCGCGTCCGCGAGTTCCTGCGTTGACGGATGCCTGCCGAGCTGCTCTTCGAGCTTGCGCGCCGTCTCTTTCCACTTGGCGATCAGCTCAACCATGTACGCAGGGATGTGGATCGGCTGCACTGCGTTGATGAGCGTGCGCTTGATCGCCTGCTTGATCCACCATGATGCATACGTGCTGAATCTCGCGCCCTGCGCCGGATCAAAGCCTTCCACCGCGCGGATCAATCCGATGTTGCCTTCTTCAATCAGGTCCGCAAGCGGCAACCCGCGATTGACGTAATTCTTTCCGATCGAAACCACCAGGCGAAGATTCGCCTTCACCATGATTTCCTTGGCTCCGCCGTCATTGTCATTGATGATCCGCCAGCCAAGCTCACGCTCCTGCTCGGGCGTGAGCAGCGTGACCTCATTGATTTGCTTGAGGTACAGTTGCAGATCAGATTCGACAGCAGACCGTCCCATAGGCGCTCCAGCGACTCCTGGAAAAAGCGACCATCATTCAAACAGCGAAAAGTTGTTCAGCTTGGCGGCACCTACGTTCGCCGCGATCTCTCCGAATCCCCGCCGAACACAACTCCGAACTCACACCAAGCAGAATACCAGAATCCCTCGCCGTTTCTAGATGTCGCATTCACAAGAACTTATTGGCAACATTCGCCAAACATCTTCTGAACAGAACCCGTCTCTTTGTGGCGTCTCCTGGACGCCGATATCGCTCCCCGACCAGCAACGAACTCGGTCCGATTCCTCGCTCGGTTGAGCCCGCTCTCACCATTCAGTCAAACCCGCA
>DASZQE010000039.1:0-1536 GCA_035550175.1 Phycisphaerales bacterium
CCCCCACGATGCCGAGCACGAAAAACTGCGTGATGTGACCGAAACTCGCCTCAACATCCGCGTATTCCGCGGGGGGCATGGTTGATTTCGCCCAGCGCAGCATCGGCGGAAATGTGAGCGGCGCGGAAACGTACAAGAGCGAGCCGACGCCTGACATTGAGGCGTTAATGATCATGAGAATGCCGAACACCATCGGCCAAGCGGTGCGCGGCTGAGGCGGCTCTTCTATTCCGCCGGTTGTCGGCGGCGGAGACAGGTCGGAAGGCATGAAGTCGGCATCGCCCACGGAGACACTCGATTCTCGCACTGATTGCGGTCAATACGCAGGTGGAAGATCCCACTGCGCGACTTCATCGGCGATCTTTCGACGGGAGAGAATGATCATGATGATGATGGGATAGATGGAATGAATGCCTGCGATCACCCCACGCTGAATGATGACGCCAGCATAAAGTTCCTTATCGGAGAGTGATTTGGTTGAGAACATGGCTGGAGGCGGCTTGTGCCCCTGCTTGCTCATGTCGTCAATAGCCTGTTCCTGGGCGCGAGCGAACTGGACGTCCGCGTTCGCTGTCAGCACGATGGCGCCGATTCCAAGCACTACGAGCACCATCCGTAGCATGGCCCAGAGTTTCAGACCTTTGACGCCGAAGGAGCGACGACGAAGGAGTGAAATCGAGGCCGCAATCATGAGAATGCCAAGAATGAATGCGACGCCGAGCAGACCGGCATCGCGAATCTTAACGATGGCAGGCACCTGCACGTTCATGCCGCCCATTGCCATGAGTTTTTCCGAAAAGACACTGGCGAGCCCCATGCCACCGGTGCAGATCAATCCGAGAATGGCGTAAATCAATGAGATCACGCCGATGGTTCTCGGCCAAGTTGAGATCGATTGATCCATAGCGGAAGATTCGCTGGCGAAGCCGGCGTTGGGGAAGTCTGAAGGGGCATTTGGGAATTGAGACATGGAAACTCCTCGTGTGCGGGTTCGCGGATGTTTACAGCTTAACTGAATGCGCGCAGGGATGGCGAGTGAATGATTGGGGAAAGACGGGAGCTGGTTTCACTGATCGGCAGGCGCTTGTGAATGGCGGAGTTATGAAGCGAAGGAAGTTTTGCGTCGGCGGATCAGAACTGGCGAAGAAAGCGGAGATTGTTTTCAAAGAGCCAGCGGATGTCGGTGATGCCGTACTTGCGCATGGCGATGCGTTCGACACCCATGCCGAAGGCGTAGCCGGTGAATTCCTCGGGATCGTAGCCGACGGATTTGAAGACGTTGGGATCAACCATGCCGCAGCCGCCTAGCTCGACCCACTTGTATTCACCGCGAACCTTCATTTTGACGTCGAGCTCCGCGGAAGGTTCGGTGAAGGGGAAGAAGCTGGGACGAAGACGAATTTCCGCGCCGGGACCGAAGTAGGCGCGCGCGAACTGGACCAGCGCGGTTTTGAGATTAACCATGCTGACGTTGCGATCGACGCAGAGACCTTCGACCTGATGGAACATGCTGAAGTGCGTGGCGTCGTGGGTGTC
>DASZQE010000040.1:0-1860 GCA_035550175.1 Phycisphaerales bacterium
TGCTCCCGGAATTGAACACCGTCCCATTCCCCGAAATCGTCCCAACGCTCCATCGGCAATTCCCCTGCAACCCCAATTCCCCGCCTGGCGTCATGAACTGGATCGTCGCAAATGTCCCATCCATGTTCAGGTTTGAAATGAACCCTCCGCCTCCGCCGATCTGCAGCGTCGTGTTGCCGATTCGCAGCCCCGAAAACACGGACATCAAATTCGCCATCCCGATCGAGGACTTCAACTGCACGATCGGCGCACCCATGGGAATCGAAACCGTATCCGTCAACCCGGGAATACCCCGATCCCAATTCGTCTGTCCGCCCCCGCACGTGGAGCCCCATTCAGTTCCCCCGCAGCTTCCATCCCACGTCACCGTCGCAGCCACCAATTCGCGCGTCATTAATGACGTCAACGCAATGACCGCCCCGAGTCTCATAAGCTGCCGCATCATCGCCTCCTGTCCCCTTCTGTGGCCCACCCTGCGCCCGTACGATCCCCCTCCGGATGTTTCGCGCATTTCACGCTTCGCGCGCCGCAACAATCCGGCCAGAATGTGAACAAAATCTTGCGTTCGGTCCTTCACCCTCCGATGCCTGTTGCAATGGCCACTCCTCAGTCAAACACCGATCTCCTGCTTGCTTCCCGCGCGGAGGATTCGCCCCAGGCCCAATCTCTCTTTCTCCTCGTGTACGACGAACTCCGCGCCCTCGCTGCCGCCTGGCTGAACCGCGAACGCGCCGACCACACCCTACAACCCACCGCTCTCGTCCATGAGGCCTATCTCAAGCTCATCGACCAGACCCGCGCCGACTGGAAAGACCGCGCTCACTTCCTCGCCGTCGCTTCCCAGGCCATTCGCCGAATCCTCGTTGATCACGCTCGCGCCGCTTCCGCCGAAAAACGCGGCGGCCACGTCGAACGCTACACCCTCTCCGATACCGACCTCGCCGACAACCATCCTCCTCCCGATCTCCTCAATCTCGATGAAGCGCTCACCAAGCTCGCAAAACTCCATCCACGACAGCACGATGTCGTTCGTCTCCGTTTCTTCGGCGGCCTCTCCGGCGATGAAATCGCTCACATCCTCAACATCGACCGCGCAACCGTCGTCCGCGACTGGACCACCGCCCGCGCTTGGCTTCTCACGCAACTCGCGGAGTCTCAATCATGACGCCTCAGCAATACGAGCGCGTCTCTGAGATTTTTCATCACGCACTCGATCTTCCTCCCGCCGACCGCGAAGCCTTCATCGCTTCCGCCTGCGCCGGCGATGCCGAAATCCGCACTGCCGTCATCGCCATGCTCGCTCAGCACAACTCTCCAGCGATGGATCTCGACAACCCTGCACTCGGCAGCAACATCAACCTCTCCGCCTTCATCACCGCCGATACACAATCATCCGCACCTCTGCCCGCAACCATCGGCCCATTCAAAATCAAATCCGTCCTCGGCGAAGGCGGCATGTCCATCGTCTATCGCGCCCATCAATCCTTTCCCGCGCGTGATGTCGCAGTAAAAGTTCTCCGCCACTCCATCGTCTCGCCCGCAGCGCTCCGCCGGTTCCATGGCGAAGTCCAGGCCCTCGCGCGCATGACCCACCCCAACATCGCGCAGATCTATGACGCCGGCACGTTCAACGACGGCCAAACCGATCGCCCCTACTTCGCCATGGAACTCGTTGATGGCCTCCCCATCGCCGAATACGCCAGGCAACACAACCTGACAACCGCTCAAAGCCTCCAACTCATCATCAGCGTCTGCCACGCCGTGCAACACGCCCATCTCCGCGGCATCATTCACCGCGATCTCAAGTCCTCCAACATCCTCGTCACTGCCGATGGCACGCCCAAAATCCTCGACTTCGGC
>DASZQE010000041.1:0-11783 GCA_035550175.1 Phycisphaerales bacterium
AAGCTGGGTCTGCTTGCGTTTTTCTGGCTGTTTCCCTTCCCCGCAACGTGGCGCTGGCGAAGCATCCGGCTTATTCGATTGCTCGGAAGATGGGGGATGGTGGATGTGTTTGCGATCACGGCCATTCTGCTCGCCAGCCAGACGATCGGCCCGCTGCACGCCACGCCTCGCCCGGGCCTATTCTATTACGCTACGGGGATTCTGACGCTGATGACGACCGGCCTGCTCATGGACCGCATGGCGAGAACACACTCGTGACGCTTCGCTGAGTTTTCGCCATCATGCTTATCAAGTGACCGAACCTGATACACCCAAATTCGTCTCTCGTGCCGGCCTCAAGCTGCACCACGCACTCGATGAGTTCCACATCAATCCGACCGGCTGGATCTGTGCGGACTTCGGATGCAACATCGGCGGATTCACGGATTGCCTGCTTCAGCATGGCGCGGCCAGGATGTACGCCATCGACACCGGCTACGGCATGCTTGACTATCGATTGCGGATCCATCCGCAGGTGGTCGTCATGGAGCGCACTAATGCGCTGCATGTCTCGGCGCCAGAATTGGTGGATCTTGTCGTCATTGATCTGGCGTGGACCCGCCAGCAGCATTCCATCCCAGCAGCGCTCAAATGGCTCAAGCCTTCATCTTCTTCCGACTTCCGAGAACTGAAAGCCGACGGCTCACCGCCACTCATCATCTCGCTCGTCAAACCGCACTATGAGATTCTTGACAGTGAGAAGCCGCTGCTGAACCAGGGTTTTCTGCCTCACGAACATGCACACATTGTTTTCCAGCGTGTCCTTGAAAACTATCCGACCCTTGGCGTCACTCCGGTTGTGCATGCGCAGTCGCCGCTCACGGGAGGCAAAACCTCTCGCAAAAAAAATGTGCCGGGAAACATCGAATTTCTCGTGCTTTTGAAGCCTGTTTGAGAGGCTTCAAAGCGAGCAATAATCACCCCAATCGCATACAATGATTCACCACTTCAGCGGCTTAAAAATCGCCTCTGAATTCCGCTTCGTTCCTTCACCTGCTCGCCTTCAATTTCATGGCAAAAAACCGCAAAAAAACAGACCTTCCGGACTCACGAAATGCCGGCGAGCAACCTGAACCAAGTGCCGTCATTTCAGCGGGTTCCGCGGTGCCGCCTGCGCAGCCGCCGACCGCGAATTCCAACGGCGCACCGAGTCCAGGTGACGGCAGCGGAAAGATCGTTGATCAGCAGATCGATCGCGAGCTGCATGACTCGTACCTGGTGTACGCGATGTCCACAATCATGGACCGCGCACTTCCCGATGTGCGCGACGGCTTGAAGCCATCGCAGCGGCGAATTCTTGTCGCGATGAACGATCTCAACCTCACACCGGGTCGGAAGCACATCAAGTGCGCCAAGATCGCGGGCGACACATCCGGCAACTACCACCCACATGGCGAAGGCGTCATTTACCCCACGCTGGTGAACATGGGGCAGGATTGGAAAATGCGATCTCTGCTGATCGACAAGCAGGGAAACTTCGGCTCAATTGACGGCGATCCACCCGCCGCCATGCGATACACCGAGGCGCGCATGACGCACCCGGCTGTTGCGCTTCTGCAGGATCTGAAGCTCGAAACCGTTGATTTCCAGCCAAACTACGATGACCGCCTGCTCGAACCCACGGTTCTGCCCGGCAAGTTTCCCAACCTGCTCATCAACGGGTCATCGGGCATCGCGGTGGGCATGGCCAGTTCCATTCCGCCGCACAATCCGACTGAAATTTTCAATGCCATCATCGCGGTCATCGACAATCCGCAGATCACGCTGGAACAACTGCTTGAAATCGTTCCCGGGCCGGATTTCCCGACCGGCGGGGTGATACACGGGCGTCGAGGCATTCACGAAGCCTACGCCACGGGGCGCGGCCGAATTTCCGTTCGCGGCCGAATTTCGCAGGAGTCCGACGGCAAACGCGACACGCTCATCATTGATGAGATTCCGTATCAACTCGTACAGAACAACCTGATTGAAAAAATCGTTGAAGCGGCGAAGGACGACCGGATCACCGACATCTCCGACGTCAAGAATTTCTCGGGCAAGTCGCACCGCACGCGCATTGTGATCTACCTGAAGAAGGGTGCGGACCCTGGGGTTGTTGAAAAACAGCTGTATCAGTTCACGCCGCTGGAATCCACGTTTTCGATCATCAATATCGCGCTGGTGCATCGACGACCGCGCACACTCACGCTGCGCCAACTCATCGACTCGTACGTTGAGCATCGTGTCAATGTCATCCGTCGCCGCACCGAGTATCTGTTGCGTGAAGCGAAAAAGCACGCACATCGGCTTGAAGGCCTCATCTTCGCCGTCTGCGATATCGAGGAAGTCATCGCGCTCATCCGCAATTCCAAGACGCGCGAGGAAGCCATTGATCGTCTTGTGGCGCGTCGATTCCGCATCGCGCCGGATCATCGTTACGCACCGTTTGTTCCGCAGTCGCTGATTCACAGCTCAAATCATTCCGACGGCGGAGCGCTGCTCACTCGCATTCAGGCGGAAGCCATCGGCGCGTTGCGACTGATTCAGCTCGTCGGGCTGGAGATCGA
Organism: Phycisphaerales bacterium; assembly: GCA_035550175.1. Classification (GTDB taxonomy): domain Bacteria; phylum Planctomycetota; class Phycisphaerae; order Phycisphaerales; family SM1A02; genus DASZQE01. The sequence continues at coordinate 2,586 of DASZQE010000041.1, forward strand.
GAAACTCGCGTCGGAATACACGGGTGTGCTTGCGGACATCGCCAAGTACGAGGGCATCCTTGCGGATAACACGCTGGTGCTGGCGATCATCCGCGAGGATTGCGTGGAGATGCGCGAGAAATTCGGGACGCCGCGCCTGACGATGATCGAGGACGCTGACGAATCCGAAGAGGATTTCGACATCGGCTCGCTTATCACCGAGCACGAAGTGGTCGTGACGCTTTCGCATCAGGGCTACATCAAGCGACTGCCGTCGGACACGTATCGTCAGCAGGGGCGAGGCGGCGTGGGCGTCAAGGGGTCGGAAACGCGCGATGAGGATTACACGCAGTCCATCTTCGTGGCGTCGTCACATGATGACTTGCTCTGCTTCACCAACACCGGCCGCGTGTTCCGGATGAAGGTCTATCGCATTCCGGAAATGTCGCGCACCGCCAAGGGCCGCGCGATCGTCAACCTGCTTGAATTGCGAGAAGGCGAGCGCATCGTCGCGTCGTTGAATATTCCCAAGCTTGATTCCTGCGAGGACTTCCTGTTCTTTGCCACTGCCCAGGGACGAGTGAAGCGGACGTCCCTTTCCGAATTCCGCAATGTCCACCGCACTGGCATCATCGCGCTGGGGTTGAACGAAGGCGACACGCTTATCGACGTGATCCGTTCCACAGGCAATGATCACGTGCTGCTCGCCACAACCACGGGCATGGCCATTCGCTTTTCCGAAGATGATGTCCGACCGATGGGTCGCACCGCAGCAGGCGTTCGCGGCATTAACCTTGCGGACAACGATTCGGTGGTCTCGCTCATTCGTGCTGAGGATGACGCCGACCTGCTCACCATCACCGAAAACGGCTACGGCAAGCGCACCGGGCTCACCGAGTATCTCGTTCATTCGGATGACGGTACGGTTCGTCCGCAATCACGCGCAGGCAAAGGTCGGATCGACATTCAGACCACCGATCGCAACGGCAGCGTTGTCACAGTGCGTGCGGTCCGAGAGCAGAACTCCGTCATGTTCGTGAGCCAGTCCGGCATGGTGGTTCGCGTCGCAGCGCGCTCGATTTCCCGCATCGGCCGCAACACACAGGGAGTCCGGCTGGTGAAACTGAAGGAAGGCGACAAGCTCATCGCTGCGGCTGTTGCAGAAACCGAAGGTGATGAATCCGAGCTGCCGGATGGAGTGGACTCCAACGATTCCGCCCAGACACCAACCGCGTCCACCAACGCCTGATTCCGAATTCTCCGTTCAATGCGCGAAGCGAGAATCTCATGCCCGTCAACGAATGGTCCGATTCCATCTTCATTCTCGACCTTGCGGACGAACCTGCTTTCTCCGAAGAAATGGATGCGATCAATGCGCGCCTTGATGAAGCGGACACGCCCACTCCGCACGTGGTCGTCAACTTGGCCGCGGTTCGATTCGTCTCGTCATCAAACCTGGCGCAGCTTCTTCGACTCCGCAAGCGCGTGCTTTCCGCATCTCGGCAGATTCATCTCGCAGCAGTGCAGGATTCCGTCTGGTCCGTGCTGCTGACTACCGGCCTTGATCTTGTCTTCACGTTTTCGCCGGATGTCGCCACGGCGCTTGCGTCCGTCCAGATGTCCGGATCTTCCGCTTCATCCGCTCCGCGACGGCCTGCCACATCGCCGACATCGCAACGCACCAACCAGCCGCCCCGTCACTGATTCACACATTGTCCTCCATGCTTCGTCTTCACCGCACAGATTTCGACCTCCGCGTGGAAATGACTCCGCTCATGGACGTCATCTTTCTTCTCCTCACGTTTTTTGTGTACGCGCTGGTGCTGATGATCCGGGCTGAGGTCATTCCCGTGAAGCTGCAGCAATTTGCGTCCGCGAAAACCGCACGCCCCGTGCCTGCCATCACCATCAGCATTGATTCACAGGGGAGGTTGTTTCTGGATCGCGAGCAACTGAACCTGGACGACCTGATCACCAACCTGAAGGCCGCGCACAATGCACATCCCGAAGCAACGATTTACCTCGCTTCTGAGGAGCATGGCGAAACCGATCGTCTTCCGGGATTTCTTTCGCTCTACGACCGCCTGCTACCCCTCGGATTGGACATCAAAATCGTGGGCAGGCCCAAAGACCAACCGGCGTCCGATGCGCCTAAAGTTCCACAATCAGCGCCGCAGAATCCTTGACGCTGCATCTTGTCACCATGCGTCGTGAATCCATTTCCATCCGCCTGCTTCTTGCGTTGTGCATCTCGCTTCTGGTGCATGGCATCGCACTTGCGCCGCTGCTCGGATTCTCAGCATTCCCTGCAAAGAAACTCTTGCTGAACGCTGATGAGAAACAACCCACAGAAGCTCCGCAACAAACGCCTCCCGAGCCAGATCCGCTGACGCTGGGCATTGACGCCGACACGCCGTCATCGCTCACGTGGATCGGCTACGACGAATACCAGGAACAGATTGCGCAACATGCGCCGATGGATCAGGCGGCGTTGACGGAGAATCCATCTGTGGCGTCAGCGCAACCTGCACCGACGCCTGCGCCAACACCTGCCGAAGCTGCCGCTGAATCGCCGCAACCTCCGCCTCCACCCGTGCTTGCGCATGCTGATGTTCAATCGCCGAAAGCTTCCCCGGATCAGCCAGTTGATCAACCGGATTCAAGACATCCTGATCCAACGAGGAATCCCCCACTCACACCAGAATCAATCGATCCTCCGGAATCGCCCGATGCTCCGGTTGCGCCGCCGTCGGCTGCACCGCTTCCATTCACCGATCCGCTGATCACGATTGATTCGCCGGATGACGCGCCGACCTTTGCGCTTCCACAGCCTGAAAAAGACGACGAATTCAACTTGCCGCCTTCGGCTTCACAACCCGATGCGCAAGATTCTGAGCAGCCAACGGATGCTGACACGCCGACGGAACACCCCGCTGATTCACCGAACCCCTCAGCGAATCCCTCGCCCGCCACACCGCCATCAACACCGAATCCCGGTGATCCTGCCGACGCGGACTCGGACCCGACATCCATCGTCAACGTGCCTGAAAAAAATTGGCGTCTCGGCAAACCGCTGGCTGCACACGGCCTCACTGTCCGCCCACACCGACCGCAATTCACCAATCTTCAGGCTGTCACCGCAGCGGGCGCCAATCCGCTGTGCCGAATTGTTTTCGACCGTACGGGCCGCGTGCCCAAAATCGCACCGGATGGCCTGCCTGATCAATACATGCCGGTCCGTGCCGAGATTCTGCAATCCTCGGGCAACTCTGAGATCGACTTCGCAATCAAGACCTCACTCTACCGATGGCGAGCATCGGGCAAAGCTCTCGATCAGCTCAAAGACAAGCAGACGATTGAGCTGCAGATTCGCCTGATCCTGTTTTCACGTTGAGAGATTCTTCCGCCACTTTTCCATGCGTGAGAAGTCGGTCAGCTCATAACTCAAGGGCGTAATGGTGATGTGTCCGGCGTTGAGCGCTTCGACATCACTCCCGCTGGAGGTGTGCGAGAACTCCATGCCGTCGCCATTGCTCCAGTAGTACACGCGCCCCCACGGACTGACGCGACGTTCGTAGCCGTCGGTCCCTGCGCCGGAGTTCATCTCCACAACCTTTATTGCCGGCATCGGCGCGTCGTCGTGCTCCACGATCGGGATGTTGATGTTGATCACGCTATGCTTATCGATTGTGTGCTGCAAAACGCGGTCGATCGCTGCCCGCGCCATCTGCGCGGCGCGCTTGAAATGAATATGCTCGCGATCGCCCAAGTACAAGCTCACCGCAATCGCGGGCACACCAAGAAACGCGCTCTCCACTGCGGCCGCCACCGTGCCGCTGTAAATCACGTTGATTCCCACGTTCGCTCCTGCATTCATCCCGCTGATCGTCACGTCCGGCAGCGTTCCCGCGCCGTACTTCTCCTGCCAGATCGCGCGCAGCGCCAGCTTTACGCAGTCGGCCGGCCTTCCCTCAACGGCGATCCCGCGCATCCGCTCCGTCACCTGCACATCCTGCGTCAGCAGCGGTTCGTGAAACGTGATGCCGTGGCTTGTGGCCGACTGCACCTCCTGCGGGGCAACCACCAGAATTTCGCCGAGACCCTGCAACGCCTCCCACAGCGCACGGATTCCCGGCGCCATCAAGCCGTCATCGTTGGTGAGTAGAATCCTCATAAGATAGCGCCAGTGTAACACCTTAGGCGATAGACACATCCTCACGCGAATAACGGATCTAGTTGTTTTTGGACTAACCCCTGAGTGATTCAATGGTGATGACCAAATAGGACGCGCATGCAGTTGAAGCAAATTAACAATTTGGAATCTTTTGCATGGGGGATTGTCTGCTGCGGTATTGTTGTTTGGATCGCGATCTACGGATATGAAGACTGGCTAGTCAAACAGGAATTTGATCGAACAGCAATTTCCGCCGAAGCCGTTGTCACGAAACTAGAACCTGGATTTAGAAGCAGAGATGACGCAGAACCTTCGATGATTGACTACGTCTTCGCGACGCCGGATGGTAGAGAATTTGAGGGCAGCGGGGAGGCATATATCACAGAAGGAGAGCGCGTTGAAATTCGATATCAGCCCGATAATCCGGCCAAGAACTGGCTACCTGTCGAAAACGGGGTAAGACGTCAAATCGCCAACTATGGCATACTGATGCTAGTTCCACTCTTCATTGCTATTCCAATGCTCAAACATTCGGTAGATTCAAAAGGCGTCACACAAACACGTTCAACCGAAAGGTTCTTCATCATTCTGGGATGCTGTGGGTGTGCCGCGTTGCTTTTGTCTGCTGCTTGGGGATCGCACGGCCGAATCTTTTATCTGAATTTGCGATGGATTGTTTCAGTTTTGGCGTTAATCCTCGGTACGTTGGCGTATCGATGGTACTTTCGCTGGCTTTTGCCGTCGCTTTGTGGGGCTATAGCAGTTGTATTCAATCCACTTGTGCCTTTCTATTTCAGCCGTGAAGTGTGGCGACCAATTGACTTGGCATCAGCAGTTGTATTGGTAATTGTTGCCGCAATCCTGAAACCAAGAGAAATTTCAATTACTGCCAAACCTTCATAGCTAAGCTGTTCCTTCATGCCCTTCTTCTTCTCCCGCTCCGCAGTTCGCGCCGTCGATCACGCGGCCATCCACGAATACCACATTCCCGGCATCGTTCTGATGGAAAACGCTGCCCTCGCACTCGCTGACCACGCAATCCAGATGCTTTCAGGAAGCTCTTCGCCTTCCGTGCTCATCATCTGCGGACCCGGGAACAACGGGGGAGATGGCTACGCCTGCGCCCGTCATTTGCATAACCATTATGTCGCAGTCACGCTGATGCCGCTGGATGATCCACGTCCCTCGACAGACGCTCACACCAATTTCCTCATCTGCAAGAGCATGAACATCCCCTTCGTCTCGCCCGAAGACCGCGATTCCCTCCCGCACTACTCACTCATCATCGACGCGATCTTCGGCACCGGCCTTGATCGTCCGATCACAGGTCTTCCGGAATCCATAATCAATTGGGTGAACGCGAAGATCGCTGCGCAAAGAATTCCCGTGCTTGCTGCCGACATCCCTTCGGGCCTGGATTGCGACACCGGGCTGCCGATTGCCAACACCGACGGCACGCCAAACTCCACAATCCGAGCCACAGCCACAGTCACGTTCGTCGGCAGGAAACTCGGCTTCAGGAATCCCGCATCAAGCGAATTCACCGGCACAGTTCACGTTGCGCCCATCGGCTGCCCGGTTGAGCTCCTCTCCCGTTTCGGCATTCAGCGATAACCACGCATTTCTCGCACCCGCCGTTCCCTTATCAAATCGGGACAGCAATCCATTGCTTCCCTCCCCGCTACACTTCACTCCACGATACGGTTCAAACCTTTTGCTCCTGGATTCTGAGTACTGTGTCCAGGGTTCTTCTTCCCATGTATCACCCGCTTCTCACCACTCGCTACCTCACCTCGCGCGTCATTCCGCTGATCGCGGTCGCCGCCGTCGCCCTGTGTGTGGCGCTGGTCATCGTCGTCATCTCCGTGATGACCGGCTTTCTCGACATGGTGCGGGATTCCGGCAAGACGCTCATCGGCGACGTGGTCATCTCCTATCCCATCGCGGGCATCCCCTACTACGACCGCATCATTGACCGCCTGACCAAGAATTCTTCCGTCGCTGCTGCGGCGCCTGTCGTTGACGCTTTCGGCCTGCTCCAGATGCCGTACCCGGACGGGCCGAACAAGCAGACGGAGACCGTTCAGTTCTGGGGCGTCGATTCCCGCTTCGCACAAGTCACCAGCTTCGCGGACACGCTCCATTGGAAGGTGCCGACCGACAATCAGTTTCTTCTGCTATTCGCTGACGCATTCCGTGCGTATGCCAAAAGTCTTCCTTCGCTCCTGTCTGATGACCAAAAGCGTGCGCTCTTCAAGGAACTCCGCTTTCCCGAGGATTCAATCAACAGAGCAACGGACAGCCAGTGGGACGCGATCTCCAGTTTTCTGGCCACTGATCCGGTGTTGGCCAAGGACACTCTGTCGGCTGAGCAATGGGCAACATTTCTGCAGTCTGACCCGCGAATGGTCACGCACGCTGCGTTCGCCGATGCCATCGACTCGAATAGTTCCATGGTGCTCAAGACCTTGGGTGCATCGGATCGGCTGAATGTCTTTGAACGGTGGCTGCGAGAACAACGGCCAAGCTACAGCGACAGTGAAGTGCGCGATGCGCTCAAGAATCCGCCCGGTGATGCTGAGTGGCCGGCCTTCCTTCATCGAATTGTCTTTTCCATGGATGCCATTCGACCAAGCCTGTCCGATCAGGCATGGCAGGCACTGGTCACGTTCGATGCCCGCCTGGCACAGCCGAATGCGCTTGTTTCGCAAGGTCTATCCCTCACGCGCAACGGAAAGCCGGCCGCTGACCTCGGCATGCATGTCTCGGAAGCGAATATCCGCAATCACGAAGGCGGGTATGACGTGGCAGCGTCCGATCATTGGTGGATGCCGACGTGGAGCGTCACGCTCACCACGCTGCCCGTGCATGGCGGCACGTTGTCTTCCGAGCCTGAGTCGTACATCTTCCCAGTCGCCAACGAATTCATGTCCGGCGTGTACCTCATCGACAGCAAACGCATCATGATCCCGCTTGATGTCGCGCAGCACATGCTGCATCTCGATAAATCCACGCGCGTCGATCCAGGCGATCCAACCATCGAACTCGGTGAAGATCCGGCCCGCGCCACGATGATTCTTGTGCGAGCCAAGCCCGGCGTCACCGCTGATGAGCTTCGCGATATTGTCGCTGATGAATACGAGAAGCTGGATGCAGAAATCTCAAGCGAGCGAGCATCGTCATCCACCTACGTGGCTTCACTTCCGCCATATTTCGGCACACGCAACGGCGGAGGAGGAGGCGGGGTCGCCATCCAAACGTGGGCCCAGCAGCAAGCGCAGTTCATCGGCCCGGTCGAGAACGAGCGGAACCTGATGAAGACGCTGTTCTCGATCATTTATCTCGTGTGCGCGGCGCTTGTGCTCTCCATTTTCTGGTCGATTGTGCAGGAAAAGACCCGAGACATCGGCATCCTTCGCAGCATCGGCGCGGCCCGGTCCGGGGTCATGTGGGTGTTCCTGCGATATGGATTCTGGATCGGGGTTTTGGGCGGCGTCGCAGGCAACGGCTTGGCTTATATCGTTGTTCGCAACATCAATCCGATCCACACTGCGCTGGGAAGCCCGCCGGTCTTTCTCGCTGTGTTCGCAGCATTTCCCTGTTTGATCGCACTCTTCTGGATTTTCTACATGGCGAAATGGAAAGGCCTGCTCTTTTTAGCCATAACCATCACAGTCATCGCTGCCGTTGGAGGTTCCGCCTGGCTGACCTCACTTCTGTTGAATTTCAATATCTCCGGCTTCATTGAGGAAAATCCCGAAGGTCCGATCGGCATCTCGATATTCATCATTCTGCTATGCGCGCTGATGTTCGGAGAGGTCATTCCGCAAAAGGGTCTCATCCCTTCGCTGGTCGGCACGCTCTGCTTCATCGTCGCTGCTGTCGTGTCCGGCGTCATCATCCGCGGCCACATGTATGGCGGATTCGTCATGTGGAACCCGGAAGTGTATTACTTCTCGGTCATTCCAAACTCCGTTGATTGGCGCACCGCTTGGGGCACGATGTTCCTGGCTCTTGCGTTCAGTCTGCTCGGCGCTTCCATTCCGGCAGCGAAAGCCGCGGACACAGATCCTGTTCAGGCATTGCGATATGAGTGAAAGTGCGCCGCCAACCATCAGCATGGAGCTTGCTGCAACCGATCTCTTCAAGACCTACCGTCTTGGCAAGGTCGATGTCCCGGTGCTCAAGGGGGCCTCGGTCTCCATTCGCAAGGGGGAATGGCTCGCGATCCTCGGCGCATCAGGTTCCGGCAAGTCCACGCTTCTGCATCTGCTCGGCGGACTTGATCGGCCCGACACACATCACGGCGATGTCACATACACAAATCGCGTGCTGAGCGAAATGTCCAATGCCCAGATCAACGACTATCGCAATCACACCGTCGGCTTCGTCTTTCAGTTCTATCACCTGCTGCCGGAACTCACCGTACTCGAAAACACATTTCTTCCCGGGCTTGTCGGCCGTCGGCGATGGTGGTGGTTTCTGCTGGCGGCGGCGGGAATCCTGCCCGCATTCATCTATGAGGAAATTCAGTATCGCGTCGCCGCTGCGAAACTCCGCGCACGCGCCACGGAACTGTTAACCTCCTTCGGCCTTGCGCACCGGCTGAATCATCGCCCGCGCGAACTTTCCGGCGGAGAGCGTCAGCGCGTTGCCATCGCCCGTGCGCTGATGAATCAGCCGAACATTCTGCTGGCTGATGAGCCGACCGGCAATCTTGATGAGAAAACCGGCAGCGAAATCCTGGACCTCATCGCAGAGCAGCATCGCAAGGGGCTCACGATTGTGATGGTGACGCACGACCAGACGATCGCCAAACGCGCTGATCGCGTCATCCGCCTGCATGACGGCAGGGTCGTGTCGTGACAAATCCACGCTTCATGCACTTCCCGCTACCATTGTGAAATCGAAATTGAATCCGTGTGAATGATGCGTGGTGTGAAGCAGATACGGCGTTTTGAAAGGCTCCCGGTTCATGGAACTGCTCAAGAAACTCTGGGATTTGGTGATGCACCTGGACGCACATCTCGTCGAGATGGTCGCCC
>DASZQE010000042.1:0-2549 GCA_035550175.1 Phycisphaerales bacterium
GCACACACCGACTTCCGGCAAGACGATCGGCCACTGCCAACCGGAGGTGTACGCAACAAACCCCGTCAGCCAGGGCGCGGGCAACATCAACACAAATGCCGACACGACATGAAATGAATTGCGAGATTCGCGCGTGGCGAAGACCGCGATGATCGAAAGGATGAGGGTGAACAGAATCGTCCAGGCCGGATTGGATGAATGTATGAATCCGTTATACAGAAGGTTGTCGAGAAATGCAGCCTGCACCTCGACACCAGGTCCTGCCTTGTTGACGGGGGTGGGCTTGAGGTCATAGGTTCCCGCAGCACTCGTTCCGATGAAGACATAGCAATCCTTGAAGACCTCGGGAGAAACTTGCGGGGTCTTCCGCTCTTCGATCGCCAGTTGCGAGTTGATGATTCCTGCGGCACTGAAGGCTTCATACATTCGACGCTGATCGCCGCGCAGAGTCGGTTTTCGGTAGCGAAGAACGGCCAATCCTTCGTGATCGAGAGGAATCGCATGGCCGTCAAAGACCAGTGAATTCTCCGTGACCTGAAATTCAGGAATTCGTGCTCTATCACTGACTTGTGAAACTTCAAATGCTGCAAGCGAGAGTGCGGGGAGAACCTGCCCGTCGAATGTGACGATCGGTGCGAGCCTACGAATGATTGAATCTGCATCCTGATCCGCACGAACATGACCAAGCAGCGATGCGTTTTCCGAAATCTCCGGCAGACTCATGACCGCTGAATTGAGGGAGAGGTCCGCTTGCGGGTGACTCCTGATCCATTGTTCAAGTCCGGTGATTTGAAAAGGACTGGGCGGGATTCCTTCCGGCCAGCCTGCAGGCTGTGAAAGATGCGGTCCGGGTGGAACAGCCAAGACCGTTGCACGAGTCGATTTGAGAGCTTCGGCAAAGCGATTGTCGTCATCCTGTCCGAACATTGACGGTTCAGAGAAGAAGAGGTCGAATGCGATTGCCTTTGCATTGCCGGCTTTGCAGAAATCAATAATCTTCGTGTAGAACTCGCGCGGCCACGGCCAAGGGGAGCCAGCCTGCTCGCGCGCCCAATCCAGCGAAGACTGATCGATCAGAATCAATTTGATCGGCACATCGGACGGCGCAGCAGCGCCAAGCCATCGCTCGCGTACATCCCATGTCACAAGCTCCGGACGATCGAGCCACCCTGCCTTGTGGATGAGCCACGCGGCGGTTGCGGCAGCCACTCCGACACCAAGACAGACCAGACTGCGACGCAGCGCCTTCATGGCGAAAGTGTACTGAAATCAAGTATTTGGAGATTCAGTTTGATTCGAGTTGACCAAGCGCTGTGTTGAATCGCGTCTGTTGCGCGGGCGGGACCGATCTACGAGGTGCGGTGACGAGCGGAGTGATCTTCGCCAAGCGCTGATCCGGGCTCGGGTGCGTTTTTCCCATTGCGGAACCAGGCGTCCAGTTCATTTTCATCTGCTCGAGCATGTCGAGCATGCCATGTGCGTCATAGCCTGCGGCAGTCATGATGGTTACGCCTGAAGCATCGGCTTTTCGTTCCGCGTCTCGGCTGTACCCCTTGTTGATGACCTCCTCAACGAAGCCGTCGATGAGTTTGTCGAACAAGCCCGTGGCAGCGGCGATATCACCTTGCGCAGCCAGCTTGGTGCCTTCCTGCAGGCCGGTCTTCCACATCTCGCTTTTCTTGATGGCATTGAGGCCATCACGATTCTGCACGTGGCCGATCTCGTGCGAGAGCACGGCTGCGAGCGCGTCTTCGTCCTTGCATTCTTTCAGAATTCCGCGCGTGACCAGCACGTAGCCACCCGGAGCGCCGAAGGCGTTGATTTCATCGGAATCGAGAATGATGAAGCGATAGCCTGCGAAGGTTTCCGGCATGTCGGATGATGCGGCGCACGTGTATCCGACAAGGCTGACGTAGCGAGCGGCATCGGGATTCGACCACACGCCATACCGTCCAATGAGGTTGGCGGCGACTGCACGCCCGATGTAGTACTCGTTTTCAGGAGTGAGTTGATCGAGTTCCCACGCTTTGGTGCCGAGCGCGACGCCTGCGTTCACGGCCTGAGTTGTTCTCGAATCGACACCAGCAGCGCCGAGCGTGCTGTTGACGATGTTGCCGAGAAAATTGCCGTCGTTTCCGTTGCCGCTTTGTCCGTTTCCACTGCATCCGAACAGAACGACGAGCAGAGACATGGTGATCGAAGCGCTGCGAAGCGTTGATAAGATCGTGCGATTCATGATTCACCTCCGTTCAAACCACCTTGCGAGCGAAATGCATTGATTTCCTCGGGAGACGGGGTGTACGTGGCGTTGGTTTCGATGGAATTCAATGTGGCATAGGCAGATGCAAGATCGGGGTGCTTGGCTTGGTAGGATTTCTCGACTTCATCGTTGAAACCCTTTCCTGCCAGCGCAACATCTTCGGATGATGCGGCAGTCTGCGCATTCTGATCCGCTTTGAGCACCACTTTCTTTGTGGTCAGCACGGACTTGTTGAGATAACCGACATAGGTTTGGTCAGGCTGATCCGCATCCGGCGCAAGGTGAATTG
>DASZQE010000043.1:0-8665 GCA_035550175.1 Phycisphaerales bacterium
GAGAATAACCACGAAGTTCATCAGACCGGCAAGTGCGCAGAACAACGTGCCCATTTCGTTGACATGCGCAAGACTCTGACGGCTGAGCAGTTCCAGCGTCGCAGGGTCATTTTCAATGTCCTGCATGGTGCGAGAAGACAAATCTGATGGAATCGGCTTGGTGAGCGATTGGTTGAGGTAGTCCGCCGCGTAGGCGATGGGGCCGCAGAGGCCCTGGGCATAGAACCAGAGACGGTCATGCCTGCGGTCCACGACATCGACGCCGCCGATGAGCAATCCCGATAGAAAGAGGAAGAGGATGCCGGTCATGATGAGAACGCCGCGGCGCTTCTGGCCGATCACGATGTGACCAAGACCGGGAAAGACGAAGGCGCAGATGGCGGCCACGGCGTTGACGGTCGGCTGGGGGCGGGATTCTTGCGGGGAGGAAGTGCTCATAACTGTTTCGGACACTGGGCTGGAATCGTGGTGCGGAACTCCAAGGAGGCAAAGAGGCGAAAAAGGGACGATAAGCGGTGAGTGTAACCTTATCCAGCGGTCCCGAAGGGTCGATGAAGCTGATGGAGGGAGGCTCCAACGACCATGAGCGAACGACCGAGAAAACATGCAGGTGACGAGGATACCGAAGTGCGGCGCGGCAGCGTGGTGGATCGACGAGCCGGTTTTGATCGACGTGATCTTCAGGATGCGGACACCGGCGGTGAACTGGACACCAACCTGGAACGGCGGCGGGGACCCGGGCGACGCAGGACGGACTTCATGAAATCGGCGGAAGAAGGGGAGATGACGCAGGAGCAATTCCTGTTCGTCATGGCGATCGACGCATTCAAGCGGGTGAACAACAAGACGTTTCCGACGTGGACGGATGTGCTGGAAGTGGTTCGGAAGCTGGGGTATCGCAAGACGATGCCGAGCGAACTGAACCTGGGGCGGAGCGTAGAGGATTGGCAGGAGAGCGCGGACTCGCCTTGCGGTGTGTTCAAGGAAGCGGAAGAAGCAGCGTGAGCAACGCGATGATTCTGAATGACAAGAAGCCCACATCATTGCGATGCGGGCTTCTGAGTTTTTGCAGTGAAGCGAGCGACGGGAATGCTGAATGATGCATTGCCGGTTTCCAGCCGGAATGATTCAGGAATTCTGCTTCTTGTAGTAGTCCGAGTTCAACTGGACGTACTTCCGCCATTCTTCGGGCAGGTCTTCTTCGGGGAAGATGGCCTGAACGGGACACTCGTCGACGCAGAGTCCGCAGTCGATGCAGACATCGGGATCGATGTAAAGCATTTCAGCGGTATAGTGGTCGGTTTCATCGGGTGTGGGGTGAATGCAATCGACCGGACAGACTTCGACGCAGGAAGAGTCCTTGGTGCCGATGCAGGGTTCGCCGATCACATGCGTCATGGTGCAGGGTTCTCCGAAACTGAGGCAAAGAGGTCGGCGGGGGCTGATATTCGCCGAGCAAGGCCACATTGTAGGCGAAGGCGGGAAGTCGTCCACGCGGGGTTTTGCAAGAGCGCGGCGCGGCAAACGGGGCGATTTTTCAGCGTGATATCCCAGTCACAGGTTCCGGCAGGGAATGAAGCGATGGAAAGGCCATCGTGCTGTGCGGGCATGCGGGACAAAAACGGAAACGGGACCAGCAGAGCTGATCCCGTTTCGTGATTTTTCAAGACAAGAAAAGTCAGGTGTGAACCTGTGTTACTTCTTCTTGGCTTTCTTCTTGGCCTTCTTCTTGCCGGCCTTCTTAGCGCGCTTCTTAGCCATTACTGAGACTCCTGAAATGTTTCTGGCGTTGTCGGAGATACGCCATGGCATCTGACGGAACGTCCGTCACTGATTATTGTTACCACATCGGACAGATATGGGAAGTCTCTCCAGAGAAAATTTTTGCAGAAGGTTGCTGATCGCGCGAGCGGAGTCGCGCAGGAGTTGGTGATGAGCAAGCGACAAGTGCAGGTGATGGTGCATGGGCGTGACGGACGAATGGGATCGCGCGTGGTTGATCTTCTGCGAAACGATGCGCGATTCAAGGTGGTGGAAACACTGGCGACCGACACGCGCAAAGGCGCTCGAAGCAAGTCCGAACAGCGCGTGATCATCGACTTCACGTCGGATGCCGGCGCGCGAGAGATTGTCGGCGTGGCGATCAACTGCCGCGCCGCCGTGCTCGTGTGCAGTACCGGCTTGTCTGACAAGACTTTGCGCGCGATCCGAAACGCGGAGAAGAGCGTGCCGGTGATGGCGGCGCCCAACACTTCAAGAGGGGTCGCGGTGCTGGCGTTTCTGGTTCGGAAAGCGGTGGAATTGCTCGGTCCGGGCGTGGACGCGGACTTGATTGAGTATCACCACACGATGAAGAAGGATTCACCTTCCGGAACCGCTTTGCGGCTGGCTGCGGCGGCGAACAAGGCAGTGAAAGGGGCGTTGCCTGCGGCAAAGATTCATGCCGTTCGCGCCGGCGATATTGTGGGAGAGCACCATGTGCATTTGGCGATTCCGGGTGAAAGAATTTTTCTTTCTCATGCCGCCACAAGCCGGGATGTGTTCGCCCGGGGCGCGATCGAGGCGGCGCATTGGCTTGCGCATCAATCTGCCGGTGCGTATCAGATCGAGGATTCGCTGGGGCTTGCACGGACCTGAGGAGCACCGCAGTCCGGTCGGTGCGTGCTCACGATGAGCAATGGAAATCGGCTTCGTTGATTCGTGCGGAGCGAATCAGTGAGAAGTGTTCTCGCCGCTGGCGAGAGAGACGGGTTTCCGTTCATCGCGGAACAAATCGGTGAGCGATGAATCATTGATGAAGTTGTAGAGGTCAAGCGTGTCCTGGTCGGAAACCTGCGCAGGCACGCGGGCCCGGACCACGCCGATGACGGGGTTGTACCAGAACTGCGCCTGAGAGGAATTGGTCACGATGCGATCGCGCGGATGCAGCAGGTCGCAATCGTCCTTGCTCGCGATCTCGACCCAGGGATGGCCCGGTTCAAGAAGCGTGTTCTGCGGCACGCCGAGGCTGAACCATTCCGGATCAATCGTGTCGGGGTAGCTCCGACGGTTACTCAGCGCATGGCCCATGGCAGCCTGAATTTCAATTTGCTGCTGGAATCGTTGCACTTCGCTGTGAACGTATTCGTGGACCTTTGACTGTTCCTGCTGTGAGCGGGATTCCATGAAGAACCCCGCAAGGATTCCCATCAGCATCAGGGCGATGAGGATGTCGATCAGGATGCGCATGGAGACATTCCGGCGTGCGGATGAGAAGTGGCCGCGTGAATGTTCTGTATATCAGCCAAAGAAGGAAACGGATCGCTTCAAGTCGTCGGGTACACGAGGCTTGGGTGTCAGAGATTCCGGATATTCGGGCTTAGAAGATTTCCGGACGTTGGCCCGTGAGCGTATTATGCGGAGCCTATTTCAGGACTCGAAGGTGATGGCAAAGGAGCGCTTTTGGCTGGGATTTTCACAACGACGCTTTCAAACGGACTGACGGTGATTCTCGAGGAAATTCCCGGAGTTTCGTCGGCTGCGCTGCACTGGGCGGTTCCGTGCGGGTCCGCGACGGATGATGCGGACAGGCAGGGCGCCTCGGCAATGATGGCGGAAATGCTGCTGAGAGGAGCGGGGCGGCTTTCAAGCAGGGAACATTCCGATGCGATGGATCGCCTGGGCGTGCAGCGATCAACAGGTGTCCGAGTGCATCACCTCTGCATTGATGCGACGCTTATGGGGGGCATGCTTCACGAATCGCTGTCGCTGATCATGGACATGGTGCGCGCTCCCATGATGCAGGCTGAAGCGCTCGAGCCGGTTCGCAGCCTGTGTCTGCAGGGGCTTGAAGGGCTTGATGATGATCCGCAGCAGCGGGCGATGTTGCGCGTTCGTGAGCGTCACATCGCGCCGCCTTTCAACAGGCATGGATTCGGAACCGCGGATGGGTTGCAGAGTGTGACGATCCAGATGCTGACGGAATCGTGGGCGAGATTCGGTACGCCGGCGGGTTCCATTTTTGCTATCGCCGGTGCGTTGAATGCCCGGGACACTCTGAAGATTTTGGAAAATCTGGCACATGGCTGGCAGGGACACGCGCAAGAGCCACGAAAGACCGCATTGCCTGAGTCCGGATACGAGCACATGGCTCAGAGCACAGCACAGGTTCACCTGGCGATGGCGTGGGATGCTCCACGAGAGGCTCACGCACATTCAATGCTGGAACGCCTGGCGGTTTCGGTTTTGAGCGGGTCCACTAGCGGCCGACTGTTCACCGAAGTTCGTCAAAGACGATCGTTGTGCTACAGCGTCGGCGCGTCCTATCGCGCCGGTCGAGATGCCGGTGTGGTGTCGCTTTACGCCGGCACGACACCCGAACGAGCCCAGGAAACGCTCGACGTTTGTGTGCAGGAAGTGATTCGGATGAAGCAAGGCGTGACGCTCGCGGAGTTCCAGCGGGCGGTCACGGGCCTGAAGAGCCACGTCGTCATGCAGGGGGAATCCACGATGGCACGCGCCGCGGCGCTGTCGCACGATTTCTTCCGCATCGGCAGGGCACGCTCGCTTGAAGAAATCTGTGCGCAAGTCGATGCCATCAGTCACGATCAGTTGAACGACTACTTGCGAACGAGGGAAACGCCGAAGTTCTCGATTGTTTCCATCGGGCCGGATCCGATGAATGTGCCCGGCGCATGATTTCGCGCACGTGAAATGGGATGCAAATTCCCTGCGGCGGACGATAGAATCCTCCGCATGGCCATCGAAACAACAGCCTATAAGCCCGGGTCGCGCGTCAGAGTGGTTCAGCAGGTTCCGCACCGCAACGGCGGCTGGAACCAGACCGTTGAGGGCGTTGTCACTCGCTATCAGCAGTCGAAGACGGGCTCATGGTTTGCACATGCCCGGAATGACAAGCTCTGGCTGGACCGCCTGGAGCTGAAATTGGACGATGGCGAAATCGTCGTGCTCAATCTTGATCAGTTCAGCGTCATCGAAAATCTTTCAGATCCCGCAATATCGAACTCATGATTTCGCAAGGTCATTTGATTCGAGCGTCCGCATTGAGCTTGGCGCCGTCTTCTCCCAGAAAGTACGCATACAGCGTCAACGAAGTGTCGCCCTTCAAAAGTGCGCTGGGGATTTCCAGTCGAAACTGATAGGTTTGCGTCACTTCATCGAACCGTTGTCGATTGGTTTCCGGATCAGCCAGATTCTGCTCCCACGTGAGTCCGCTGTTGTCCGTTGAGTCGCCTTCCGTGCCGGTGTTCTTCGGCACGAGCACCAACCGGATCTTTCCGGACGCTTTGCACGTGTCCCGATCCTGATCGACAAACTCAATCCTCGCTTCGATGATTGATGATGAATTCGCCTTGGACTCGCCGGCATTGACGATCCGCGTCAACGGGTGAATCCGCATTCCGATCGGCCAGTACGGCCACAACGGTTCGTTTATCTGCGAACTTCCGTCGGCATTCGCCGGCTTCGGATGGCTGTTGGGATCGGTGCAGCCGGGAACAAGCATGACCTGCGCCGACGCAAGGCCGAGCGAAAGAGACATGACCAATCCTCGCTTCATGCACTAAAGAATATCATGCAATCTCAGCCTCGTTCACCTCCGGTGAAATTCGATCCACACGCTGGGGTGTCTTGCATCCTTTCAGCCTGTTGCCCTTCGATGCTTCTCTCACCTCGACAGGAAATGTATTCCTTTCACCATCTCTGCCAGATGCCGTTGCGTCATCTCCAGCACTTTGATCGCGCGCGTGTTCTCCTTGATCACCGTCAGCAGCGATTCAATGTCCCGATCCTGCTTCTTGATCTGCTGGTGGGCCTCGGTCAATTCCTGCTCCCGCTTGGCATTCTGGCGCCGCTCAGCGATCCACAGCCAGCCGATCAATCCCGCCGCGCCGAACTGGGTCAGAACGTTGATGAAATCATTCGCCATAATTGCCCCCATTCCAGCCCCTCAGGCTATCGCTTGAGAATGATGACATTCATTCTGCGAGTCGCGTCCGCTCGACCGTCGCCGTCAACGTCCACTCCCAGGTCCGTTTGCTCGATCTGATCGATCAGGCGAGTCTTCCATAATGTGGCTCGCGCCTGAAGCGATGCATCGTCCGCCGATTTCGCAGCCGCCGAGGCATATATCTCCGCGATCGCATGCGTCAGCAAGAGACGCTTCAGACTGTCGGAATTCGCCACGATTTCACTCTGTGTCGAACCCTCTGCGATCTGATCCATGCGGAACTCGCGCAGCACCCACGTCGTGCTCGCAGCAAGAAACGGCGCGAAGCTCAGCAGATTCATGTCCACGCCGTCGCTTTCACTTGGCGGAATCTTGCTGTCGCTTTCGCTGACTCTCGGCACAGACACGTCCAGCGTCGAGGCGTCTACAACTTCCAGAATCTCCACGACCTGTCCGCCCGTCGCCGTCGCCGCCACGATTTGACCCGGCTGCGCGATTTCGAGCAGATCGAAATCATTGATCGTCATCATTCCGTTGCGCACGCTCACGCCCGTTCCCTTGCCCAGAATCATTGCGACCGACGCCGCGTCAATGAATAGGTTTGCATCCATGGCCGCCAGGTCTCTGTCTTTCGTCACCATGCTCATGATCTTCGCCCCTTCAATGAAAGTCTGACTTCAAGTGAATGGTTCACCTTTCGATGAACCATCCTGGTGAATGCGGTCACTCAGCAGTGCCGAGGTTCTTCAGCACCGCGTGTGCGTTCTCGTTGCGGAATTCAAGCGTGTACTCGCCGATCAGTTGGCCCGCTTCGCTGTCGCCGGTCGAGGCCAGCGGCTTGTAGTGGAAGCTTCGGCCCGCCAGCGGCATCACGCTGATGCGTGAGCTGTCCAGCAGCAGCACCTTGTCCGCAGGCACGCTCCGGCTCAGGATCACCCGGCACATCCCGAAATCCGTCTCGTACACGTCCACGAGCTGCTTGAACGATTGCGTCGGCTCGACGAATCGCTGCGAGCTCGCAATGAACTGGTTGATCTTCCGCTTCTGGAACCCGCCGCACACGATCGTGTCGATCCGTCCGCTGCTCTGTTCCCACACGGCTCGCAGGCATGCGTTCAGCATCGCTTCCGTCAGCAGATTCTCCGTCTCGCCGTCGCCTTGCGGAATGCCGCCCGTGCCCGGCTGCAGAATGTGAGAAGCCACCGACCCCAGAATGCCCCGCATCGTCCGGCGGACCGTGCTTGATCCCTGCGCGTCGCTCGCCGGCGCCACGCCGTTGATCACGCAATTCTCCAGGTCGCGCAGCAATTCGCGCAACCGCTCCTGCTTCTGGTAGTCAAGCTCATCCATCATGCCGATGCTCGTCGTCGCAAGCTGGCTGCCCGAAACCTCCACCGACGCGGTGAAAATCTGCGAGTAATTCTGCTTGCGCACCCGATTCGTGAATCGCGCAGCCGGCGCATCAGAGCCTTCCAGCGCAGCGTTCCCCAGAATCAGCACAACATCGTTGTCCACGATCGTCGTTGCCGATGTGCCGCCGTATTGCCGCACAACCGTCAGGTCATCACCCGAAACGCCCGTGACCAGCATCACTTCTGATTTTCCCTGAAGCTGGATCTGATCCCCTTCCTGGAATCGGTCGCCGTTCTCCACCGTGAACGTCGTGGTCGTGGTCGGATTTGAAAGCGTTTGGTCATCGACCGCGTCCGTGTTCGGCAGCAACGTGTCCTCAAGCCATTCGTGAATCGTGCTTGTCGCCGACTTGTGCGGATCGCCCAGGTGATCAAGCAACGGCGTCTCATACGGACTCACAATGCTGATCAGATCGCTGACGTCCTCTGCGATTTCCGGCAGCGAAACGCCTGCGGAATATGTGGATTTTCCCGAAAATGACATGGTGTCTCCTTCGTGTTCAATTCAATGTGATGTGGATTCAATTCAGCCGGCGACGTGTTCCGGCAACCCCCGCGCTAACGCAGCACGCGTCTCTTGATCTGTTGGTATCGCAGCACATCGTGCAGGTGACCCGTGTCCCTCGCACGCTCCGCGGCCAGATCAATTCGGGCATCTCGCGACTCGCTGTCGCTGCACTTGGCGCTCATCACGCCGGAACTTCGTGGTGGTCTTCGGAACATCTGCGGATGCGCCTGAAGAACCGTTTCCACCGTGGTTTGAATGGTGCGGACATCCGCAGGTCCGCCGCTCAGCCGTGCCATCACCATCGGCCGCGTCTGCTCAATGTTCAGCGCGCCGACACGCCGCAATTCCTCGTCAATCGTCTGCTGCGTGAGCATCTCGCGAATCGTCTGATCACGCTCATCAAGCTGCTTCTGAATGTCTGTCAGTTGTTGCCGAACTTCAACCAGCGATCGCTCCGCTGCCTGTGCCCGCTTTCGATATTTCCGCGATTCCGCCACCTGAGGCCGTCGAGTCATCAGCTCCTGGGCTGCCTGCGTGTCCTCAACGCCTTCATCTCCCTCATCGCCTCCCGCCTCTGCTTCAAGTCCCGTCAATGCATCCGCGGAAATCTGTCCAACGTCATCCTTCATCAATTCCATGGATCAACCGCCCCTTCGAAAATAGGATTGCTCACTCGTCGCCGTGTTCGTCCGTCTCGTTCCCGTCGTTCGCGCTGTATCCCAGTTCGCGCCGCAGCACCGGCAGTTCGACCCCCAGCTCCGCCTTCACCTTCGCGTCGTTGATCCGCCGTGTGCCGTC
>DASZQE010000044.1:0-8175 GCA_035550175.1 Phycisphaerales bacterium
TCCATCGCCTGCACCAGTTCCGCAAGCTCCACCACCGCTTGCTCATCCGTGATCATCGCCTCTCCGTGCGCAATCACGTTGCGCAATTCCTGAATGCGGTCAAATCGCCGGTCCCACTGCCGCGCGGACCCGTCCCCCAGCCGCTCGCGCACCCTCGGCAGCTTCAGGCACAGCATCCCCTTGTCGCAGAACTGTGTGCAGTGAATCCTGCTCGTCTGCAGATCCCGCTCACGCTTCCGCTGATACAGCTCATCAACCTTCGCCTTGCGCCCGCCCGGCAGGTGCGCCGCCCATGCGTCCTCCGGATATTCCCTCACGATCGCCTCCGCCAGCCGAGCTTCCAGTTCCATGATGTGCACGAACAGCATCACCCGCGTTGGCAGTTTGTCCAGGTCGCTCACCCCCACGATCCCCTCCACCCGGTCGCCCCGCAGCGTCAGAAAATAATTCCGCCGCGTGAACATCGTCAGCAGGCGCTTGATCCCCGTGTCATGCGAAATGATCGCGTCCGCATCAATCGCCTTCCCGCGCGCTGCCACTCGTTCGCCGGCATTCGCATCCTTCAACTCCGCATGCGAAACAATCAACGCTCGTCCCCCCGAGGGGTTTTCCAACACCACCTGCGAATACCCCCGTGCTTCCATCCACTCCGCAACATTCCGCGCCTCATCATCCGCCCTGCACCACTCCAGCGGACTCGCGATCATCGCAGCAGTCAGGCTGTCCTCCAGCTTCGCCAGCGTCTGCCCGAATAACGAGCCCGCATGTCCCGCCAACTGCGCGATCGCAGCAATTCCATCACTCACGCGCGAATTCATCCCCCCGCTCACATTGGTCTCCGCGCGCTTCATCTCCCCGTGCTCCCGAATCCGCCCACGCCCCGCGCGGTCGCATCCAATTCCTCAACCTCCTCAATCTCCGCGCGCAGCACCGGCTGAATCACCATCTGCGCAATCCGCATCCCCGGTTCAATCACAAAAAGATCTTGCCCGTGATTGATCAGCGGCACCTTCACCTCCCCTCGATAGTCTGCATCAATCGTCCCCGGCGCGTTCGGCAGCGTGATCCCGAACTTGCTCGCCAATCCGCTCCTCGGCCGCACCTGCGCCTCAAATCCCGCAGGCAACGCCATCGCGAACCCGCATGGCACGACCCTGATTTCGCCCGGCGGAATCTCCAATCCCTCCTTCACCGCCGCGTGCAGGTCCATCCCCGCGCTCAATTCCGTCTGGTACTTCGGAATCACCGCCTCCGCACTCAACCGCAGAATTCGCATCTCTACGTGTTCCATCCCGCGAGTCTACACCCTCTCCCGATGTGAGACGGTCCCTCATCTTTCACGAAGGCGAAAAAGCGGCCTCTGCGGTGGCACGGGCATTCTGCCCGTGCATCCTCTCCTTATCCCCGCCGAGGGCGGTTGGAATCCTGTTCTTATTTTTTCATCCCAAAGAGGTCGAAACCCTTCTGTACTCCGCAAATTCTCGTATTCCTCACACATCATTCACCTCCCATTTCCTCCGCGATCGTCTATACTCTTCCCCCCGGTCAACTCTCTGTTGACCTTCGTTTGACTTTGATCGTCCGGCAGTTCCCGGCGTGCGCCGGGACCGGTGATCGCATCCTTCGGCTCTGGCAACCGTGCCTTGGCCGGCATTCAATCCCCAAACTCTTTCTACATGGTCAATTACAACCTTATCAATTCCATCGGCCTCGACGATTCCGAAACCACTGCACTGCTCACCGAGGCCTTCGGCTCAAAAGCAAAAACCGGCAACCTCGACGACTTCCTCATGGAAGACGTCCAGAACCTTTCAAAGGGCGCCATCCTCAAAGGCAAGATCGTCGGCCGTGCAGGCGATGATCTCGTCGTCGAAGTCGGCCTGAAATCTGAAGGCCTCATCAACAAATCCGAATTCGATCCTGAAGACGACACCAACATCGGCGCGGTCGTTGAAGTCTTCCTCGAAGAAGTCGAGGACGAACAGGGTCTCATCAAGCTCTCCAAGCGCAAGGCTGACCGCATCCGAGGCTGGGAACGCATTCTCCAGACCAAGAAGGAAGGCGATGTCGTCGAAGGCAAGGCCACCCGCAAGATCAAGGGCGGCCTCCTCGTGGACATCGGCGTGCCTGTCTTCCTCCCCGCTTCGCAGGTCGATATCCGTCGGCCCGGCGATATCGGCGAGTACATCGGCAAGACCGTCCGCGCCTGCATCATCAAGATCGATCAGGAGCGCCGCAACATCGTCGTCTCGCGCCGCAAGCTCATCGAAGTCGAGCGCGATGAAGCCAAGGCTCGCGTGCTCAACCGTCTCCAGGAAGGTCAGCTCATCAAGGGCGTGGTCACCAACATCGCCGACTTCGGTGCATTCGTGGACCTCGGCGGAATCGACGGCCTGCTCCATATCACCGACATGTCCTGGGGCCGTGTCAATCATCCCTCCGAAATGGTGTCCATCGGCCAGGAAGTCGAGGTCAAGGTTCTCAAGATCGATCTCGAAAAAGAGAAGATCGCCCTCGGCCTCAAGCAGAAGGAAGCCTCGCCCTGGGACAGCATCGAGGAGAAATACCCCGTCAACTCCCGCATCAAGGGCAAGGTCGTCAATCTCGTTTCCTACGGCGCGTTCGTGCAGTTGCCTGACGGCATCGAAGGCCTGGTTCACATTTCCGAAATGTCCTGGACCAAGCGCATCAACCACCCGTCCGAAATGGTCAATGTCGGCGATGAAGTCGAAGTGGTCGTGCTGGAAATCAACAAGGACAAGCAGGAAATCTCGCTCGGCATGAAGCAGGTCGAGGTCAATCCCTGGGATCTTGTTGCCGAGAAATATCCGCCCAACACCATCATCGACGGCACCGTCCGCAATCTCGCCAACTACGGCGCGTTCATTCAGATTGAGCCCGGCATCGATGGCCTCTTGCACGTCTCCGACATGTCGTGGACGGAAAAGATTTCTCACCCCAACGAGAAATACAAGAAGGGCGATGCGGTCCGCTGCGTCGTGCTCGAAATCGACCGCGAGAAGCAGCGCATTTCGCTCGGCGTCAAGCAGCTCAACGAAGATCCCTGGATTCACGCCATTCCGCAGGCCTACCAGCCCGGCATGGTCGTGCACGGAACCGTCACCAAGATCACCAACTTCGGCGTGTTCGTCGAGCTCGAGCCCGGCCTCGAAGGTCTCCTGCACATCTCTGAGCTTTCCGATCAGAAAGTCGAGAACCCGCAGGACATCGTCAAGCCCGGCGACAAGGTGGATGTCAAGATCCTCCGTGTCGATACCGGCGATCGCAAGATCGGTCTTTCGCTCAAGCGCGCTCAGTGGGGCGATCCGGATCGTGCCGGCAAGGGCGAAGCCGAAACCGGCGAGTCGATGTCCGCCGAGAAGCCGAAGCGCAAGAAGCCTTCACGCGGTGGTATGGACGAACACGGCGCCCTCGGCACCGACAAGATCAGCTTCGAGCCGCGTTCGCAGTCCGAAGAGTGATCCTGAATCACCAATTCATTCGCATTCACAAGCCTCGCATATGCGGGGCTTTTTTTTCGCACTCTTGCTCTAAGTGCGCCCTCTAACTCTTCTTTCTTCTTCTGAGTTCTGGGTACTGGGTACTGGGTACTGGGTGCTTTTCTTAAACACAACAGCCCGCAGCTCCTCCGCCGCAGGCTGTTGATCTCCGCTCCGAATTCACCTATCGGTGAGAAACCACACGTCCTGTACGGATCGCGCAGAACATATCCACTTTTCTCTCCGCGCGTGTCGCATCCACCGAGTTATTGGCTGTTGCGCACCCACCTTGCAATGCTTGCATCCCTTGCGGATTTTTCCCGTATTTCTCTTTCAGCACAGCACCGCGAACGTGAGCAGCGTAAGCACCACGATCCGCTTTCGATTGTCCGTCATGGCCAGCAAACTGGTAAGAAGCATGTCTTTTCTCCGTGTCTTTGTGTTGTCGAGTTGTCGAACCGTATTGACAGATCAACAACACCCATGCCACGATTGCCGTTTCACCCAGGTGCCAGCCATGCCCGCACCTCGCCCGTTTTTCTCGGACCGCACTCGGCAATCATTCCGCCATGTTGATTCCATGCATCATCACCCGTCGCATTCGCACATCATTCTCAAGCCGGTTCGCGCGCCTGCGGCGCGTTGAATGGCTCGCCATCGCCCTTGCCTTTCCGCTCATTGCTCCCGGCCTTGAAGCGCGTGCCGACGCCCCCGCTGGCTCCGCAACATCCGCACAGCTCTCTCCCGCGCACGCACATCTCTTCTCGCTCGCTCGCGCTTGGACAACGTCCTTCGAGCCGCCTTCGATATCCTCACCGGATTCTGCCATTGAGCTTCCCGACACTTCCGCCGTCGGCGTGCTCATCCGCCGTTCCGGCCGCCTGCTCGCTTCCTCCACCGACACCAATCCGGATTCCACCATGTTCCGTAGAGCCATCGGCCACGCGCTCGCCGATTCGCTCGGCGATCCGCAGGTCGTCGCGCTTCCAAAAGAAATGCGCGAAACCGTCGGCTCGCTGCTGACCGTTCAGATCGAACTCGCGCACACCTTCACCCCGCTGGTCGGCCGGTCGCTCACTCAAATGTGCGAGAACGTTCAGCCCGGCATCCACGGACTTGCGGTACGGCGCAACAATCGAATAGCGGTTGTCTTCCCCGCGCAGATGCTCGCCACCGGCACTGCCGACAACCCGCCGCAGAATCTCATCTCGCTCGGCTTGTCGCTCGATCTCACTCTCGCAGATCTCAAGAATCCCTCCTCGCTCCAGAACGTCAGCTTCTATTCCTTCACCTGTGATTCGCTCGCACAATCCACGCCGGACTCCGCACCCTTCTACGCCTTGCGGTTCACACCTCGCTCGCCATCCGTTCCATGCACAACTCAGTCGCTGTCCTTGTTCACATCAAACCTGATCGACCACCTTTCCAAAACCATCTCGACAGATCCTTCCTCTCCGCCGCTCGGCCTCAACGGAAGCTACAACCCCGTCAATGACCAGTATGTCCCGCTCTTTGCGCCGCCCGCTGAGCAGGCAATGACCGCGTTTGCACTCGCCCGGACGGCATCGTCCTCTCGCCTGCCGAAGGAAACGTCTGCAAGCGCACTCGAACTCGCGCTCAAAGTGCTGCATCAACTCTCAGTCACGCAATCTCCTGAGCCCGATCCGCTCGCGGATCCCGCAGCCTGTGCTGCACTGGTCCTTGCGTCTCACACGCACCATTCAATCGCTTCCGATCCGGCGCTTGCGGCCATGCTCAAGTCCGCTTCAGATCGCGTGATCGCATCCTTCTCACACGATGCCGGCTTCATTGACGAATCCGATCCCGCCCACAGAGTTCCCATCAAATCCGCCAACACCCAATCGCTCATCGCCTACGCGCAGGTCATGCTCCTGCGCGAACATCACGCCGGCCTGACTGCCGATTCTGTTCGCGCTGCTTTGGACTCTGCGTGGAAATCCACGCCCATCAATCAATCCGTGGCCATGCTGCCGTGGATCGGATGGGCGGAATCCGACTACGCCATCATCACGCAACAACCTCTCGCTCACGCCGACGATTTGCAGCAGACCCTCGCAGCAATCATCGCAGCAAGAATCACTCCTTCCATGACTCCCGGTGCAGTGCAGCCCCCGCTTGATGTGTTGGCCGGCCTCTCGCTTCATTCCGCGTCAGCGCCCTCTGCAGCACAATTCCTTGCCGATTCTCAGACCACTCGCCCCGCCGCCTGGCTTCCCGAAGCGATTCTGAATCCCGCAATGACTCCGGTGCAATCTCAGCCGACCGCTTCCGCATCTGCACTGGAAACCATGGCGTTCATCTGCCGCCTTGCCGTCACCAACGATTCCCAAGGCCTGATTCCTCATTTTGATCAGGCCGCCGGCGGAATTCGGTCCGCGCCCTGGGCCGTCGATGAACCGCTCTCAGCACAAGCGATGGCCCTCTTCTGCGCCGTCGAAATGCTGGACTTGCTGGCGTCAAATCCCGCCGACGCCCAATAAATCCCCTTCCTCCGCTTCTTCAGCAACCTCCAATCCCCTCTTCCCGTACAAAATCTCTGACATGCCTCTATTTGCAGGCTAGACTTTCACTGTCGGCTGACCACGCCCGGTTGCCGGATCGGAACACCCGCAATGAAAACCGCACGATTCATTTCCGTCACGGCGTTCTCGCTGCTCGCCGTCTCTCCCTTCGCGCTCGCTCAGAATCTCAGCGATCGCATCAATCATGTGGCCGATGTTCGCACCAAGGCTGAAGCCGGCAACGCCTCGAAGGCGCGTCTGCTTGGCGCACTGCTCTACACGGACATCACCGTGCAATTCAATGAGACGCCAGTTCGTGATGCCATCAATTATCTTCACACCCTGCTCGGTGTGAACATCATCGGCCGGTACAACGATGATAAATCCGCCTCCGGCATCGACCCGCAGGCTCCCATCACGCTCGATGCGAACAATCAACCCGCACTGACTGTCCTTGAGTTCATTCTCGACCAGTGCTCCGATGAGGAATGCACATGGCAGCTCCGTGATGGATTCATTGAAGTCGGCACCAAGGATCGCTTGTCCGCCAAGTCCGCACGCGAAATCCGGTATTATCCGATTCGTGACCTTCTCTTTGAACCACCGCACTTCGATAATGCCCCCACGCTTGATTTGGATCAGGCGCTCAATCAAGGCAACCAGTCCGGCAATGGCGGCGGAGGCGGCGCCGGTGGTGGTGGCGGAGGCGGTGGTGGCGGCGGAGGAGGCGGTGGCAATGGAAATAACGGCATCTTCGGCGACCCCGGCGATGAACCCAAAGGCAAATCCGAAGCAGAGCTCGCTCAGAGCCTGATCGACATCATCACGGAAACCGTGGAAACCGAAGCTTGGTCGCAGAACGGCGGCGATTACGCCACCATCCGGTATTTTCAGGGCGTCCTCATCGTCAACGCGCCGGATTACATTCAACGTCAGATTGGCGGATACCCCTTTGCACCTCGCGCCACTCGCACCGCATCCGCTGCCGGCTCCCGGTATGTCACCTTCTCCGGCGGACTTTCCAATGTCACCATCAAGGACATCCGCTCGAGCTCACAGGTCGGCGGGACAACCGGTTCCACAACGCCCTGATTTCTCCACAACCTTGCATTTTTTACGCAAACTTCCGCAGCGATTCTCATATCTCTTATGAGAATCGCTGTGTTGCTTAACCGAGGTTCGCACCTTCGTCTCTGAAGAACGGAAGAGAGCACAGCATGAAACACATTCGCGTCTCGTCGCTGATCATCTGCATGACCTTGATCTTCATGCGGACGAACGGCGTTCGCGCTGATGAATCCACCGATGATGCGGAGCGATCCCGGATTGTTGGTGTGCTTGTTCACACGCAGGTGACCGCTGAACTCGACGAGATTCCGCTGAAGGCCGGACTCAAGCTTCTCTCGCAGGCGATCGGCGTGACGATCATCGGCCGGTTTGACCGCCCCGATGTTCACACCGGACTCGACCCGTCGCTGCCCATCACCATCTCCACCGACAAGCAACTCGCGATTGATGTGCTTGAGGAAATGCTCGCACAGGCCGAGGAGTTTGAGGATTGCACCTGGCAGATTCACAACGGCTTCATTGAAGTCGGCATGAAGACTCGCCTCAGCGTGCCCGCCGATCAGGAAGTCCGCACATACGACATCCACGATCTCATGATTGAACCCCCCTATTTTCAATCTCCTGCCGACCCGCCCGATAAGCAATCGACCGATCCCAACATTATTCACTTTCGTCAGGCCATCTTCGGCCAGGGACACACTGATCGAAAGATGCCCGAGGATATTGCTGCTGAGCTTGTCGAAGCCATCGTCGAAATCATTGAACCCGGTCACTGGGATTATGGCCAGCAGCTTCCCGATCCCAAAGACAAGCCTGCAACGTCCGAACCTGAAAACTCCGAGGATGATCCTGATCTGAATCCCTACACGCCCAGGCCGAGAGAAAACCTGCAGGATCCTCATGGCAAATCATTCGGTCCTCCCTTCATTTCCAAGTGGGCAACCATTCGCGTGTTCCGAGGTCAACTGATCGTGAAAGCCCCGGATTTCATTCATCGCCAGGTCGCCGGATACACCATTCCCAAAGGTGAGATGCGCACAGTGACGCTGAAAACCGCGTCGACCCGGAACATTCCCGAAACGCCG
>DASZQE010000045.1:0-2143 GCA_035550175.1 Phycisphaerales bacterium
AAGAAAAAGAAGCGTTGAATGAGCAGCGCGCGCTGCAGAAGGAATACTTTCAACCGATCGTTGTGGCGGCGGCATGCGCGGGGCTAGTGATCGTCGTGTCCATGCTGGGCAGGTCTGATTCAAAGATTGACGTTGCGTCCATGCTCATTGCCTACAGCGTGCTGGTGGCTGCGAGCGTGGCGGTCGGTTTTGTAGCGCTGGTGATTGCTGCAAAGCTCTGGCTTGGGGGCATTGACAACCTGCCACTGACCGCGGTTCGGCTCATCGGCGTCGCGAGCGCGCAGACGTTGGCGCGGATGCTTTCGCCGGGGCTGGGGTTGATTCTGGGAATCGTGTTCATTTCGATCGTGACGGCCTGCATGGTGCGGTGGTTGTTCGACATGGATTTTGAAGATGCTGCGCTTGTATCGGTGATCATGGTGGCGATCAACATTGCGCTGGGCGTGGCGATATTTGCCATGTTTATGGCACACTGAGACCGATCCGCGAGCAGGGAATTGCCCCTACAATTAGCGGAATGGAACGGATGCTTGGTCTGAACAGGACGGAGGGTGGGCTGAAGGCTCTTGTGGATCGGGAGCTGCAGGAGGTGGGCCTGGTCTTTGGGCGGCAGCTTGCGAGCGATCTTTCGGCGGTGAACAGGCTGTGTTCCCACGTGGAGCGGTATCGCGGAAAGATGTTGCGACCGACGCTGGTGATTGTCAGCGGATTGGCGGCGGGGGGCGACCCGTGCGACGGCCGTGCCTTGAATGAGCACCACCACATGCTGGGGGCTGTGGCGGAAATGATCCACATGGCGACGCTGGTTCACGACGATGTGCTGGACGAAGCGGAGGTGCGGAGGGGCGGCGTGACGGTGAACCATCTGTGGGGAAACGAAAGCGCGGTGATACTGGGCGATTACCTTATTTCAAACGCATTTCACCTGTGCTCGACGATGATGCGGCCGGAGATCAACCTTGCGCTGGGGAACGTGACAAACACGTTATGCGAAGGCGAACTGGTGCAATTGCACCACAGGCATGACATGGGGATCGATGAAGAGGCGTATCTGGAAATCATCCGGCGAAAGACGGCGAGCCTGATCGGGGAGTGCTGCAGACTGGGCGCCCTGCTGACGGGCGCGGACGCGCGCGTGCAGGAAGCGATGAAAGAGTACGGCGTGAATGTCGGTGTGGCGTTCCAGATTCAGGATGATCTTCTGGACCTTGTGGGTGACCAGCGCGTGGTGGGCAAATCACTGGGGCGCGACCTTGCAAAGGGAAAGATGACGCTGCCGATGATTCTCGCACTCGCGGATGCGGGGGCAGACGGGCGCGGGGAGATTCTGCGATTGATGTCAGAGAACAACCTTGATGGACTGCGTGCGGAGCTTCAGGGATCCGGGCACGTCAATCGCGCGATGCAACGTGCTGCGGAATTCGTTGAAACGGCGAAGGGACATTTGTGTCAACTGCCGCAAAGCGAGGCGAGAGAAACGCTGCACGCAATGGCGGACCGGGTGATTTCGCGGGAGTTCTAGGCGGACCGGGTCACGCGGTCAGTCGGAGCGGATCAAGCGCGGGCGCGACACAAACGGTGTCGCGTCCGGAGTGCTTTGCCTCATAGAGCGCGCGGTCGGCGGACTCGATCATTTCGCGGGCGGAAGCATCGGCGAGCCTTGAGAGATCGGTGACGCCGAAGGAACAGGTCACGGAGAGATTGGGGCAGCCATCCCACGCGGTTTCACGAATAGTTCTACGAACACGATCGGCGACATTGCGGGCGTCCTCGGCACCGACGTTGGGGCAGATGACTGCGAATTCCTCGCCTCCATAGCGACAGGAAATATCACCGACGCGATTGTTGGCGAGGATACGGGCGAACTCTTCGAGGACCTGGTCGCCGAGCGGGTGGCCGTAGGCGTCATTGAGTTTCTTGAAGTGATCAAGATCGCACATGATGAGAGAAAGCGGGAGGGACGTGCGGCGCGCATCGGCGATGGATTGACCGAGGCGATGATCAAGGTAGGCACGATTCCAAAGGCCGGTGAGGCCATCGATCTGTGCCCGCTGCGCGAGCAGCGTGATCAGAGAGCGGATGCGCATTGCGGAGCGCACCCGAGCGCGAAGCTCGGCCATTTCAAAGGGCTTGGTGATGTAAT
>DASZQE010000046.1:0-3359 GCA_035550175.1 Phycisphaerales bacterium
GCAGCCAGAGAATGCAGGCGTAAAAGAGGGTGTTGATGGCGAAGCCGGGCCAGATGGGACGAAGTGGGAGCGCACTGCGGGCGTCCCCGGTGGATGCGGCCCATGCGTACTGGTCCTTACTCAACGCAATTCCATCACGCAAAGTCCAGTTGTCCATCCATTTGCAACCAAGAGATCGAAATGGGAAACCACTGGCATCCATCGGATACCCATCAAGCGCGATTCCAAAAGTAGTCACCTGTGCGGCAGCCCAACTTGGCATAGAGCCTGCGGGAAATATCATCGCATTCGCAGATAATGGATCATTCCAGAGATTCGCAACCACCCCTGTAGCGCCTGTTGTCTGACATTCAAAAAATGTGACGGTATATGCCCCGATTATGTCTCTCCCCGCTCTGGAGGGATGGGCAATGTCGAATTGCACACGCCACGCACACCCCCACGCCACCGCGACATTGAGCATCGCACCGCCGACCATGAACAGCGCGAGCCTCATCAGCGTTCGTTTCATCCCCGAGCGTCGCGTCATAATGGTATTCTAACCGCCCCCCCTCCCCCCTCTCATATCGCTCTTGTTCCCGCGTTCAAGGAATTCCGGAATGGCCATCAGCAAGGACATCACCGCGTACAACAAGAAACTGTCAGCGGGCCACAAGCGCATCGCCGATGCGCTGGCGAAAGTGATCGACGCGGAGCTTGCGAAGGCGAAAGGGGAGGTGGAGGTGGAGAACAAGGTGTGGCACGCGCATCCCGTGTGGTTCATCGACGGCAACCCGATCGTCGGCTACAGCACGCTCAAGAATCCGCCGTGCGTGCGATTGCTGTTCTGGAGCGGGCAATCATTTGATGAGCCCGGCCTTGCGCCCGCTCCGCCCGACACCAAGTTCAAGTCCGCTGACGTTCGCTACGCCAGTGTAGATGAAGTGCTCGCACCCGCAGCACAGAAGACTCTCAAACGCTGGCTGAAGAAGTCGATCGCCATCCAGTGGGATTACAAGAACATCGTGAAGCGGAAGGGGAAACTGGTCAGGTTGAAGTGAGCGAAAGAATTTTGTCGCCTTTTGATCTTCAGCTATAACTCGCCCCTCGGCGACGTCGTCTTCCACTGTGATTCGCTTTATTTCATCCGGAGCCATTCATCATGCTCGCACGCATCAGCACGGTCCGTTCACGATTTTTCGTTATCAATCGCGCGTTGGCGGTTTGCATCTGTGCGCTTGCGGCGATGACGCTGCACGGCTGCGGAGGAGGAGGAGCGCCTTCCGCCGCAGATGCGGAACCCATCGTGCGCAACGCGGTCGATGCGCAGTCGAAGGGGCTGGCCAAGCTGGTGCACCTGACGAAGACCAACGGCACCGCCGACGCACTGGGCGCGGGCACCTACACCATGCAGTATGAGGCGGAGGTCGAGTTCCTGCAGGACGCGTGTTACTACGAACGCTTCGGGCTCAACGGCATCTCGAATGAGAAAACGCCGACAGAAGGCGGCACGCTCTACAAGAAAGGTCAGCACGAGAAGATCAAGGGCGCAGTCGATCTGCGCAAGACGGAGAAGGGATGGGAGCGGGTGATGTGACCCCCTCGCTGCTTCTCTGATTCGGTTTGAAAAGCGATCAGGATCGGCAACATGGAAAAAGTCTGGTGCTGGCGATGCAAGCAATGGGTGGGCGCGATGGACGAGCAGGAGTATCAGTCCCTGCGGTCGCTCTATCATGAATGCGTCTTTCGCGGCTCGCAGGCTGCGCCGAAGAATGATGATGATCACCGCATGATGTTCGAGCCGATGGTCACGGCGTACGAGCGACTGACCGGAACAATGCACATCGATCCTGATGAGATTCTCAAGCACCGCATGGAGCAGTTCGGACCGCCTTGCCAAGCGTGCGGCAAGAATCTGCGGACGCCGGTTGCACGCACGTGTTTCGAGTGTGGACAACCACGCGCAGCAAAACGAATACCGCGAACCGGAAGGGAAACCTCATCAGGTTGACGTGAAGCCTTTGATGCGGAACAGTCCGCGTGGTGCTTGAACGATTCATCGCACCAGATTCCAAGCACTGTCGGATATTCGTGCGGCAGATTCGTTCGAATCCTCTCGGCAGTCCGGTGCTCATCGGATCTGGGACCAGCTTGTGATGCTCATGCTCCCATCACCTTTATCGACGATATCTGAATAGCTGATGTCGGAATGGAACTTCGCGTTGTTCTGCATGTTGATCGCCGCGCCGTGAAACACGCCGTAGAACGCCGGCGCCGGCGTCCCGCCGCCGAGAATGTTCAGGGTTCCCGACGGATCAATTGCTTGTGCGCAGCACGAGGCGCTGTTGTTCAGCGTCATGTCCTTGGCCGAGCCGGTCATGAAGATTTTCACGACGCGCGGATCGCCCGTGTTGGCATTGATGGAGCTGGTTCTGGACATGGAGAACGCTCCGCCGATGTAGAGCCAGAGCGATGAGTTGGATTGAATGTTGATGGCGGCGTTCTGGTCCATCGTAAAGTCGCCGTCGCACTGGATGACGACCGTGCCGGAAATGTTCACCACCGCATTGACCGCCGAAAGGGTGAACGTGCTGTAGCGCTTGTTGGAGCTGATCGTCTGCGTGCCGGTGCCGGTGAACGCGCCGGATGATGCGGGCATGGTCGGCGTGACCGCCATCGCCATGACGCCGATGCCTGATGTCGCGGCGGTCTTGGAGCCGGTGATGAAACCCGAGGCGCCGGTGACGATGGCTGTGCTCGGCGTGCCGCCGGGTCCGCAGACCGCATCGCCGTAGAGCGTCGCCTTCTTGACATACAGCGAATTCGAGGCGGTTGCGTTGGTCATCGTGGCGAAACCGCTGGTGATGACGTTGCTCCCGCCGTACGCGCCCTGGACTGCGTTGAAGGCATCCACGTAGGTGTTGCTGTTCCCGTTCAGCGTGATGCTCGTCACGCCCACCGCCGAGGGAATCGCGATTGCGGGTGTGCACGTGAAGGCCGAGGCCGGAATCAGCGTCTGCGAGGCGACACCCGGTCCGGACCAGAAGGCCTGCACAATTGAGTTGCCGCCGTTCTGATAGTACTTCAGGTCGAAATCAGCCGATCCTGCAGGCAACGTGATGGTTCCGGAGGCAAGCTGTTGTGAGTGGCCTCCGTCATTGTTCACCACCGCCGTCCCGTTGATATACAAAATGGACCCGTCGTCGCTGCTTGTATAGAACGTCCACGTTCCCGCCGAGGGAATATCGATGGTGCCCTGATAGCGAATAGCGAAATCACGGACCGGGCCGTTATACCACTGGGCGACGTTATTCACGATTGGCGTGTTCACGTTGGGGACGATCCCCACCCAGCCCGGCGTGGCCGTCCAATCAATGGAC
>DASZQE010000047.1:0-3868 GCA_035550175.1 Phycisphaerales bacterium
TGCCGGTGATCTTGGATGCGTCGGATGTCAATCGCTGGCTTGATCCGGCGATGGATGGCAAACCTGAATTGCAAAATCTGATGAAGCCTGCGCCTGATTCGTGGTTCACGATGCACCCGGTGAGCAGGCGCGTGAACACACCGAAGGTGGATGAAGCGAGTCTGATTGAACAAGTGGATGAGGAAATTGCGAGTGAGCCTCCGTCAAAAGTGAAGCCTCCCAAAGGCAAGAATGCCAATGGTGATGGCGGGTTGTTTGGTTGACAGGGCTGTAATTTCAGCCGAGAGATTCGTGAAAACCGACTCTTGACCAATACCAAACAAATACCGATCATTCCAATGTGGTCGGAGTCCTAATTCATCCTTCTGTGGATCGCCGGGGCGAAGCGATCCGTGCGCTGACCGAGCGCATGGCCGCAATCGAGCAGCAGGTTTCGCAGCATACGGTTTGTGAATGTGAAACCACCTGGCCCGCTCCGCTGGATCGCATTTCACCTGCGGTAGTGCATGAATGGTTCGGTCCGGGAGCAATGCGCAGCGGTTCGTGGAGTGCGCCGCGTGTGCTGTTTGTTCGGCTTGCGCGAACGCTCGCTTCTCAAACGAATCACGGCCTCGTTATCTGGATCGGACAAAGCGTGTGGCCCGCAGCGCAATTGCTCGCGCGCCATGGTTCACTTCTGAATCGTTCGCTTTTGATTGACCCTGCAACGGATCATGAGCGTTTGTGGGCGATTGACGTGTGCGCGCGAAGTCGCGGCGCGCTGGTGACCATTGCCGACGGCTCTGCGTTGAAACTCTCACATACTCGCCGGTTGCAACTTGGGGCGGAACACAGCGGCGGGTTCGTGATGCTCGCTCGCCCCCGGAATGAACTGAGCGTTCCTTCGGCTGCGACGATGCGCTGGGGTGTGCATCGCGCGCGTTCGCCCTCATCCAGACCGCGATGGAGCGTGGAACTTCTGCGTTGCAAAGGCGTGCAGCGCATGACCGGCAAGGATGCCTCTTCTCGTTCTCTGATTCTGGAGCATGACCGTGCAACGGGTTGTCTGCGTGTACCTGCCGAACTGGTCAGTGGATCGCTTGCGCCGCAGCCTGCGGTTGAGAAAACAACCGTCCGCAGAACCGCGTGAAGCCGCGATTCTGCTTGCGCGTGTGGATCATGGCCGGGAAATCGTGGCAGCGTGCTGCCCGCGATCACTGCGTACGGGCGTGAAACCCGCTTCTTCTCAATCGAGGGGGAACATGACCGTCACGCAGGCGCGGGCGTTGATCGGGAATCATCCCGTGGAAGTGAAGCCCTATCAGCCGGAACAGGATGCGATCGCGTTGCAACGATTGGCGGCGTGGGCGCTGCGCATCTCGCCATTAGTGACAGCCGATCCGCCGGATAGTTTGACGATCGACATTACGGGGTGCGAGGGGCTGTATCCGAGCGAACGAAGACTGCTGAATCGTATCGGCAACTCGCTGAATCTGATGGGGATTGAGAATCGGATTGCGTGTGCAGACACGATCGGCTGCGCGTGGGCGGTTGCAAGATTTGGTGAAAGCGAGCGAAGCGTGGTGGATTCAGGGGAGGAACGGACGGCGCTGGATGCGTTGCCGGTGATGGGGCTTCGGGTGGAGGTTGCGATTGCCGAGGCGTTGCGCGAAGTCAATGTCGATCGCATCGGTCAGGTGTTGGCGATCCCGCGTGGAGAGTTGTCTGCGCGCTTCGGCGATGAACTCTTGCTGCGGATTGATCAGTCGCTCGGCGAAGCGATGGAAGTCTTTGAGCCGGTTCGCCCCCGGAAGGTGATTGCTGCAGAACGAATCTTTGACGGAGCAGTTGTGGACATCGAGGCGTTGTGCATCGTTGTCCGTGAACTCATCGCTAAAGTCGTCGAATCCCTGAAGCAAGTTGACAGGGGGGGGACGAGGATGATGCTGACGATGAAACGGCTGGATGCGACGCCGATTCGATTTCAGGCGCAGTTGAGCCATCCCAGCCGGGATTGCAAACACTTGTGGTCGCTGCTGCGAACCCGCGTTGAAAGCGTGAACATGGGCTATGGCGTGGAAGAGATCGCGCTGACGGTGGTGCAATCACGACGCATCACACACCAGCAATCCCATACCCATGAACATGAGGAATCTTCAGAAAGTTCCAACGCTGTAGAGGGGGGGCTGATTGACACGCTCACAGAAAGGCTCGGCGCGACTCGAACACTGCGGGCGAGCGTGCGTGAATCCCATCGCCCTGACCGTGTCGCGGTGTTGTCGCCTGCTATCGCTGAGCAAGAGAAGCTGCTGGACAAGCCATCGGAGCCAGCGAATGCCAGTGATCGCCCGTCGATGCTCCTCGATTCACCTGAATCCATCGAGGTGATGGCCCTCACGCCGGATGGCCCGGTGATGCGCCTGCAATGGCGAGGACAGGAGCATCGGGTCATCGCGTCATTTGGTCCTGAACGCATCGGACCCGAATGGTGGCACTCCCGGAATGGCGCAGGCGATAGCGCGAAACGCACTCGTGATTACTTCCGCGTTCAGGATGAGGAAGGGCGATGGCTATGGGTGTTTCGGGAATGCAGCGGTGCAGGCGCAAAGCCGGGTGAATGGTTCATTCACGGCGAATGGGCCTGACTCCGTGAAAGGTCTTGCCAATGCCGGAGCATCCTGATCCCAAAGCCAAGCAGCATCCGTGGGCGGAGTTCTACCGCGAGCGCATGCTGCGCTCATTGCATGCTGAGCGATTGCCGCAAGTCGAAGTGGAAGCTGACGCCAAACCACAACGTCGCGTGTCACCCATTCGATATGCCGAACTGCAGGTGACGAGCAATTTCACCTTCCTCACCGGCGCGAGCCATCCCGATGAGTTGGTGGTGCAGGCGGGACTCTTCGGCCACGAAGCCATTGCCATCACGGATGTCAACAGCATGGCGGGCATCGTGCGCGCCCATGTTGCCGCCAAGGAAATGAACCTTCAGTTCATCGTGGGATGCCGGTTGGTTCTGCGTGAGGAACTCTCTGTGCTGGTCTATCCAACGGATGCATTGTCTTACGGCCGGCTCTGTCGTTTGCTGACCATCGGCAAGAGGCGAACCGAGAAGGGACAATGCGATCTTTCGCTGCATGACCTGATCGACCATCACGAAGGATTGCTGGCAGTCATCGTTCCGCCGATGGTTCTGGACCAGCACTTCATCGAAACCACCGAGGGATTGAGGCGGGTGTTTGATGATGATCGTCTTTCGATCGCAGCCAGTTGCCTGTTCGGAGAGGATGACCGGGAACGACTGGCACAACTCTCCGCCTTCTCACAACACACCAACGTCCCGCTCGTTGCCGTCAACAATGTTCACTACCACATCCCGGAACGCAGGCCGTTGCAGGATGTGCTGA
Organism: Phycisphaerales bacterium; assembly: GCA_035550175.1. Taxonomy (GTDB): domain Bacteria; phylum Planctomycetota; class Phycisphaerae; order Phycisphaerales; family SM1A02; genus DASZQE01. Next base: position 3,384 of record DASZQE010000047.1, read on the forward strand.
CGTGCATTCGTCATGGTTGCACAATCGAACAGGCGGGCTATCGGCTGTTTGCCAACGCTGAGCGGTTCCTGAAACCCCCCGAAGAAATGGCCCGGCTGTTTACCGAGTATCCGCACGCCATTGCCCGCACCGTGGAAATCGCTGAACGTACCAAGGGCTTCTCGCTGGACCAGTTGAAGTACCAGTATCCCGAAGAGGTCTGCCCGCCCGGAAAGTCTGCCAACGAACATCTCGCAGACCTGACATGGGCGGGTTCCGTCAATCGTTACCCGCAAGGCGTGTCCGAAAGCATCAGAGAGAAGATTCATGCTGAATTGGGATTGATCGAAGAGCTGAGCTACGCGCCGTACTTCCTCACGGTGCATGATCTTGTGCAGTTCGCGCGATCCAAGGACATTCTGTGCCAGGGACGCGGAGCAGCCGCAAACAGCGCGGTGTGCTACTGCCTCGGCGTGACAAGCGTCGATCCTGATCGGATCAATCTG
>DASZQE010000048.1:0-1513 GCA_035550175.1 Phycisphaerales bacterium
ATTTGCGAACAGTTCTTCCGCAGCGGACGTGGGCGAATGGTCACCAGCATCATGAATGGATTTTCGTGCCGCGCTCTGCAATGCACGTTGATCGCATGTGCGATGATCACGCACTCACCGTCGGCACCCGCAACTCCGCAAGAGACCAAACCTGACGATCGTATGCTGATTCGCGGGGATCGACTGACGGGCGTCGTGCTGCCGATTCTCCCTCTCAACGCCACCACTTCTATCCGTGCGTTGCATGCCGACGCCTGGAGCGTTGATGACACACAGCGATTATTGCTCCGAGGCGACGTTTCCATTGAGATCGGGTCATATTCCTTTCAAACAGACCAAGCGATTCTCTGGCTCAATCGAATTCCCAGCGCAGAGGGCTTGATCAACCAATTGGCGATCTTCACGGGCGATCTGCAGGATCCGACAAGCAATGCCGGGTTGGGAGTTGATGGCTCCCGCGTTCTGGTCACGGCTTCGACTCGCGGAGAAATCAATTTGGATGTGGGACTCCTGGAAAAACACCGACCGGCTGCAGGGGATTTCATTCGTGATGGAGAAAGCCGGCTCAAGAAGCATCTGGAAGAGATCGTGCTTTCTCCGCCGGAACTGACCGACAGGCCGGTTGAATCCGCGCCGCCGGCACCGGCCAGCAGCTTCATTCCCGCGCCGGGGGGGAACGTTTCCGAGACCAACATTCCGAAAACTGTTCGAGTGCCCACACCTCCTACGACCAGCAGCGCGCCGTGGTTGTCGTCGCCGACCGGAACCGTCCGGTACAGTGCGGATCGCATTGAAACACAGACCGGAGAATCGGAAGACGTGGCCACGGTGACAGGCCATCTCTATTTTGAAATTTCAAATCCGCAAAGTGACGACCCGCTCGCCACGATCACGCTGACGGCTGATCGAGCAATCATTTTCGCCAAGGCCGGCGCGTTCAAATCAAACCAGGAAGGCGTGCTCGCCAGTTCACAGCTCACGGGCATCTATCTTGAAGGCAATGTCGCAGCAGCATCTGAGGGCGAACGGTATCACGTCCGCGCTCCGCAGATGTACTATGACTTTCAGACGAATCGCGCGATCATGACGCAGAGCATTCTGCGCGTGAAAGCACGCCCGAATCAGCCGCCGATGTATTCCCGTGCCCAGGAAATGCGTCAGACTGCAAAAGACCAGTGGGACGCACGCGAGGTTCGCGTTTCCACAAGCGAGTTCTACTCGCCTCACCTTTCCGTCGGCGCGGAAAAACTGCATATTCAGCAAGTCGCCGGAAACGCACCGAACGATCCGCCCATCACCGAGTACCAGGCTCAGGGCGTCACCATGCGAGCGGGAGATGTTCCGTTTTTCTACTGGCCCAGCGTGACCGGCGAAGGCCGAGATGTTCCACTGAAGGCCGTTGAAATCGGCACACGCAAAAATGATGGTGTTCAGATGAAAACCACATGGGATCCATTTGTTCTGGCCGGCACGAAGGCACCGGACGGGGTCAGCGCGGATCTCCGCGCGGATG
>DASZQE010000049.1:0-3537 GCA_035550175.1 Phycisphaerales bacterium
AACCCCACCCTCATCGGCGATCGAATTTACCAGCAGATCCCCAAGCGCGGTCTCGCCTGCTACAACTCCGTCCCGCAGGATTCCCCCGGCGGTCAGAAAATCTGGTTTGCGGATGACGTCCACGCCAACATCGTCACCTCACTGCGTGACATGCTCATCGCTTGGAACGCCGACACCCGCAAGGTCAACATCATCGATGCTCGCCGCGGCACCATCGTCAAAACGATCGATCTGCCCGCCGTCGCAAAACTCTGGGCCACAGCGACCAAAGACGGCGACCTGTACGCATCATCCGATGACGGTCGCATCGAGCGTCTCGTCCCACGAAAGTGAACCACCCCCAACACGCACATCCGCTTCGATCCGTTGAGCCGACATTGACCCGAGCGATTTGGATTGGATTACGTATCACACCATGACCGCTCTCATTCCAATCCGTCGCGCAATCCTATCTGTCAGCGATAAGACCGACCTCATCCCCTTCGCTCGCGCGCTCGCGGACCTCAACGTGCAGATCATCTCCACCGGCGGCACTGCTGCTGCACTTCGCGCTGCAAACATTGATGTCACCACGGTGGATGCCGTCACCGGCTTTCCCGAAATCATGGATGGCCGCGTCAAAACGCTTCACCCCGCCATTCACGGCGCACTGCTCGGTCGTCGCGATCTTCCTTCGCACATGCAGGCAATGCAGCGACACAGCATCACGCCCATTGATCTCGTCTGCGTCAACCTGTACCCGTTCGAACGCACCATGAATCAGCCTGGCGTCACCGCCGATGAAGTCATCGAGCAGATCGACATCGGCGGGCCTTCCATGCTGCGCTCCGCCGCCAAGAATCACCGCTTCGTCACCGTCGTCACCAATCCCGAGCAATACGATTCCGTCATCGCGGAAATGCGATCCAATGACGGCGCCACCTCGCACGAACTCCGCCGCGAGCTCGCTGCCGCTGCATTCGCCCGCACCGCCGAGTACGACACCGCCATCTCCGCCTGGATGTCTTCCCGCCGCGATGAAGCCTTCCCCCAGCTCCTTCGCCTCACCTACGCGCACCATCTTGATCTCCGCTACGGCGAAAACCCCCACCAGCAGGCCGCGCTGTACGTCAATCCCGCCAGCGCCGAGCCGTCCGTCGTCACCGCCGAAAATCTTCACGGCAAAGAACTCAGCTACAACAACATTCTTGACGGCGCCGCCGCACTCGAACTCGTTCAGGATCTTCATATCCTGAATCCCGGCCAAGCCTCCGCCGCCATCATCAAGCACACCAACCCCTGCGGCGCAGCCGTCGCCGACTCGCTTGAGCAAGCCTACAAACTCGCGCATCTCGGCGACCCGCTCGCTGCCTACGGCGGCATTCTCGCGCTCTCCCGCGCAGTCGATGAACCCACCGCTCGCGCCATCGCGCAGCCCAACACGTTTCTTGAAATCATCATCGCGCCGCGCGATGCCTCCGGCCTCGCCTTCCAGCCCGCCGCGCTTGAACTCCTCAAGTCCCGCTGGCAGAACGTTCGCCTGCTCGCGGTCTCCGGCATGTCGCACACCGGCCATCGCAAAATCAACTATCGATCCGTGCCCGGCGGAATGCTCGTCCAGGATCGCGACATGCGCCTTCCCGAAACCGCATCATGGCAGCACGTCGCCGGCCCCGCGCCATCGCCCGCTGTGCTCGCCGATGCCGCATTCCTCACCACCGTCGGCAAGCACGTCAAGTCCAACGCCATCGCCATCGGCGGAAACAACTCGCTCTTCGGCATCGGGTGCGGCCAGGTCGATCGCCTCATGGCCTGCAAGATCGCCATCGAAAAATCCGCCGCACGCATCCGCGATCTTCAATTCCCCGTCGCCTCCTCAGACGCCTTCTTCCCTTTCCCCGATGGCCCCGAACTCCTCATCAACGCCGGCGTCAAGTGCATTGTGCATCCCGGCGGCTCCAAGCGAGATTCCGAAACCATCGACCTCTGCAACGCCCGCAACGTCACCTGCCTCACCACCTCCGTCCGTCATTTCCGGCATTGATCACAATCGCTCTTCGCAACATCTTCTGATTTCGTTGCGAATAGGTTTTCAATGGGGCTTGGTCGATCTATTGTGGCGGCGGCGTTTCGAATCATTTGGACGATTCTCTTCACGTCCACTGTAGGCTTTTACCTCGGCGTTACGAACAATCTCGGATGGCATTATGGCTGGTGTGGAACCCGTAACATTCCATACTGGTCTTTCTATGTCGTAATGTTCCTGCCATTCTACTTTCTTCATCGCTCAAGAATGGTTTCCATTTTCAATTCGCTGGGCCGCGCGTTTGGCCAGTGTTTGATTTTCTGGATCGCGATTGCGTTTGGCCTATCCTGGCATCAACGAGACGGTCTCGACGAACCAGTCATTCTGTTCCTCGCAGTCCCGGCCAACCTCCTCATTATCTTGATCGCAGGGCTTGTTCGTGTTCTTGTCCGGCCCAGAAAACCCATCGGCCTTCCCATTTGTCAATCTTGCGGCTACGAACTCTTCGGTGTCTCGATACTTCGCTGCCCCGAGTGCGGACAACCCTTCTCGCTCGATGCGCTCGGCATCACTGCCGATCAACTTTGGCCGATTGGCACGACTAGGCCCGCTCGCAATTGAGCGTCTGCACCATATTCTGATCACATGTCAAAAGCAGTCTCCCCGCTCTTCAAGCACACCGACAAAAAATCCCGCTGCTTCTGGTGCGCCTCTGACCCCCTCTACATTGCCTACCACGACCACGAATGGGGCCGACCCGTCACCGATGACCGCACCCTCTTCGAAAAAGCCTGCCTCGAAGGCTTCCAGGCCGGCCTCTCCTGGCTCACCATTCTCCGCAAGCGCGAAAATTTCCGCGCCGCCTTCCACAACTTCAATATCCCTCGCGTCGCACGTCTCACTCCAAAAGACGTCACCCGCCTGCTCAAAGACCCCGGCATCATCCGTCACCGTGGCAAAATCGAATCCACCATCAACAACGCCAGGCGCGCGATTGAACTCCAGAAGGAATTCGGCTCGCTCGCCAACTACTTCTGGCAGTACGAACCGTCCAGCGTCTCTCGCCCGCGCACGCTCGACCTCGCAACGCTCAGAAAACTCTCGACCTCTCCCGAATCCATCGCGCTCAGCAAAGATCTCCGCAAACGCGGCTGGTCTTTCGTCGGCCCCACGACCATGTACGCGCTCATGCAGGCCATGGGCCTCGTCAACGATCATCTCACCGGCTGCCACGTTCGCGTGCCGCTCGAATCCATCCGCAAATCTTTCTCCCGGCCATCTGCTTGATTTTCATCATCCCCGCGCAACCCGGAATGCGTTTCTTCTTGTAGGGCAGCGCTCACCCGGCCATTCTTCCTCCTCCTCTTCGTCTTCATCTTCGTCCGCCTTCTCGTCTTCGTAGGGTGGGTTGAGGCTTTGCGAAACCCACCATCTCTTTTTCTTTGCTTTTGCGCTCTGCCTTCATCTCTTCACCTCTCGCCGACAGCCCACCGCTCATAGTTCATAGTTCATAGTTCATAGTTCATAGTTCA
>DASZQE010000050.1:0-6616 GCA_035550175.1 Phycisphaerales bacterium
GCAGTCACCGCCCTGGAGGAGGAAGCGTTTGCCGAGCGCAGCTTCAGCGAGCTGTGACTTGAGATTTTCAATTTCCCAACTGGTGACGAGCGGAGGGAGCGCGCTGAGCTGCGCGACGGCGGAATTGAGCGCAGCGGGATCGGGGTAGACAGGTTGCTGGGTGGCGGGGAAGGATTGCCAGGTGGTGGGAGACCATTGCGCGGGCATGGATGGGCAATGATACCGGGGGCTATGCGCGGTCAATGGCGCGGAGAGCGAGTGGAAACGTGAGTGGTGGAGGAATAAAAATACCCCGTCGCCAGAGCCCGGCACGCCCAGCCAGCTCTGCTCGTGCGACGGGGGCATTTTCTGAGCAGCAGGAAAGCAGCCCACAGACCCGAATCACCCTCGTTGCTTACCTACTGAGCAGATTTCCGTGAGAAGAGAAGCGGCTGTTGCATGAAGAGCAACTTTTTGTCGGAAGATTGGAATAAAGGTGTGGAACCAGCGAACGAGGGATAACAGGCGAAGCGTATTGCGCGTGTGCGGGCGATGGGTGTGCGCAGCGGCCGGGGGCCGAATGAATTGCGTGTTGAATGAGAGGAATGCGGGCGACAGGGGTCGAACCTGTACGGGTTTCCCCACGGGATCCTAAGTCCCGCGCGTCTGCCAGTTCCGCCACGCCCGCAGGAAACAAGTGGGGGTTGGACGCTAGGATTATCAGTTGTGGCGCGGGTACAGGCAAATGACGAATGGTGAAATCCGATTCGCAAACCCGATGAATGGGATGATGGTTGAGGGGTTCAAACAGGTGTCGGGGCGGGGATTGCAAGGATGGCGACCATGAGATTCAGTCAATACGCAGGCGTAGCGATCATTCCGACGCTGAGCAGGATTGTGCTGTGTGCAGCGTTTTTCTCGCAGGGGTACATCAAGTGCTTCACGGATGCGGAGTACACGCCAGAACAGGCGACGAAGCTGATTGCAATGGGAGTGAAGGTGGTGGAGGTTGAGGAGCCGGTGAAGGTGGAGATGGCGGCGAGCGCACCTGCGGTGCAGGGAGCGGGCGAGGGTTCCGCAAGCGCAGCGACAAGTCAGCCGGTGGTGACGCATAAAGTTCACAAGGCGACGGCGATGTATCACGTGGCGTTGCTGCTGGATCACTACAACTGGCCTGCACCGAAGTGGCAGGCGCTGCTTGCGGCCGTGACGGAACTGGTGGGCGGCGCGTTACTGCTGGTGGGATTTCTGACGCGGGTGTGGGGACTGGGGCTTTCGATTTCGATGGGTGTGGCGTTTTACCTTGTGACGATGCGGACGAACAATCTGTTCGGGACGATGCCGCTGGACTTTGCGCATGATCTGGCGAAGTTCAACACGATGTTCTGCCAGTTGGGGCTGTTCGTGCTGGCGTTCGGCTTGTTTCTTGCAGGCGCGGGACCGTTGAGTCTGGATCGGTGGCTGTTTGCGGGCAACCCGGAATTGGGGCCGGGGCATGAAGAACTGCCGGAGCATTCGCTGGATGAGCCGGTGGTTGAGAAAGACGATTGAAGAATGTCGGCGCGACGATGATGAGTGAACAGGGCAAGACATCACGCGCGCTGGAGCAGATGGCGGAAGTCGTCCATTCGGCGGAAGCACAGGCAAGAGCAAAGGCGGTAGCGGGAGAAGGCAAGCGCGTGGGAATTTCCAAGCGTATTGCGCGGGTGGTGGCGCCGTTTGCGATGTCGTTTGCGGGTCATGTGATTCTGGCGGTGATTGTGCTGCTGGTGGCGGGAACGGCGGTGCTGCTGCATCGACGGGAGGATTCGCCGGTGGTGACAGCGGATTTCAATGCACTGACGTATGACCCGGTGAAAGCGACGCAGCAGAACGCGGAGAGCAAGGAAAAGAGCGCACTGGCGGACGAACCGCTTTTCAAGAAGTCGTCGGCGAACGAGCCGGTGGTGAGCGCTGCGGATTTGAGCGGCTTGACGGCACCGGCAGCGGGGCATGTGTCGGCGGGTGATTTTGCGCCCTCGCCGGGCGGTGGGGACGTTGAGTTCATCGGGTTGAAGACGAGCAATGCCCGGCGGATTGTGTATGTGATCGACGCTTCGGGGTCGATGATCGCGCATCTGCCTTTTGTCGTGAATGAACTGGTGCGGTCGATGAGCGCGCTCAATGAGCAGCAGAGCTTCGGCGTGGTGTTTTTTCAAGGGAACAAAGCGAAGTGGGCCACGCCGGAGAATTCGCTGATGAAAGCGACGAAGGAAGAGAAATCGAAAGTGGAGAAATGGATCAAGGACACCATCATTCCGCGCGGGAGGTCCAATCCGCTGGAAGCCCTGCGCGGCGCGCTGCGGTTGAAGCCTGACGTGATCTTTTTATTGAGCACAAACATCACGGGATCGGGTGAATTTGAGATTGATCAGAAGGATCTGCTGGCGCAGCTTGATGAGCTGAATCCGGTGAGCGAAACGAACGGGCGGCGGCCGGTGCAGATCAACTGCGTTCAGTTTCTTGATCCAGATCCGCTGGGCACGCTTGCGAAAATTGCGGAAGCACATGGCGGGAAGCAGGGGTATCGATTTGTCAGCAGACAGGACCTGGGTCTTGATTCGCCTTGAACGGGACATGAGAGGCGCGGCGCGGCAGGTGTGATGCGGGTATGCTTCAGCCTGTGTTGTTGAAATGAATTCGGGGGCGCAGAGGACTGGCTCATGCGTGGATGGCGAAGAATTGCGGTGATCGGGTGTGCGGCGGCGGTGATCGGTGCGCTGGCAAACGGGGCGCACGGACAAAGCACGGGGAGCGACACGACCTCGGTGGGAAGTTTTGCGAGCGCGTTCTTCATTTCGCGCGTGACGAGCGCGGATGGGAAGCAGTCGCTGGACATCATCGGGAGCATGATGCTGTGGACGCTGCTGGCGATGTCGGTGGCGAGCATCGGGTTGATCGGGCACGTGATCGTGATCAACAAGAAGTCCGTGTACATGCCGGATGCAGTGACGGATTCGGTGAAGAAGCTGATGGGCGCGGGGAGATTTCGTGAAGCGATCGAGGTGGTGTCGGCGGACGAGAGTTTTTTCAGCACAGTGGCGCATGCGGGGCTGAAGGAGGCTCCGCACGGATATGGCGCGATGATGCGGACGGTGGAAGAGACGAGCGATGAGCTGACGATGCAGAAATTCCGGCGAGTGGAGTACCTGAACGTGATGGCGCAGGTGAGCCCGATGCTGGGGTTGTTCGGGACGATCTGGGGGATGATTCTGGCGTTTCGTTCGATCGTGGAAGCGGGGGGGAATGCTTCGCCGGTGCTGTTGGCGGGCGGAATCGGCACTGCATTGACGACGACGTTCTGGGGATTGCTGATCGCGATTCCGGCGTTGACGACGTATGCGCTGGTGAGGAATCGAGTGGATGAACTGACGACGCACGCGACACGGCGTGTGGAGGAATTGCTGGAGGAGTTCAAGCCGAAGGGCAAATCGGAAGAAGGCGAGGCCAAGCCAAAGCTGGTTACTGGCATGTCGCAGGGCGGCGCCAAGAAGTCGGATGCATGAAACGAGGGCGTTGAGCGCACGAGGTGGAAGCGATGAGCAGGTTGTACGAGCGCGGGCCGGCGGAGATTCGGGGGAACATGACGCCGATGATCGACATGACATTTCTGCTGATTGTGTTTTTCGTGCTGGTGTCGCGGATCATCAGCGCGGAGCGGGTGAAGATGGAATTGCCCCGGCCGGTGGAGGCGCACACGGAAGCGGTGACGGAAAGTCAGCGGACGGTGATCAACGTGCTGCCGGGCGAGAACGGGAACATCCGGGGATACCGATTGGGGAGCGTGGATTATTCGGCAGATGCGGCGGGAAGGACTGAGATGATGCAGCGATTGACGGAGCTGTATCAACGGAATCCGAACATGCGGGTGAATCTACGTGCGGATCGGGCATCGCAGTATGAGTACGTGCAGCCTGCGTTGGAGCTTGTGTCGGCTGCTGCGCGGAATGCGGGAAATGCAGCGGGCGCAGCGCACGTGAACCTGGTGGTTGTGCCGGAATGACGAGGATGGATTGCAGGTGATGGCAGACCGGCGCGAATCGCAGTGGATGCACGAGCACTTGATGAAGGTGAGAGAGGCTGCTGCGCGAGGAGAGGGATACGTCGAGGAATCGCCGAATGGAAAACGCAGCAAACTGCGGCCGGGCAGCGCGGGCGGGACGATTTCACTGAGCCTGACTTCGATGATTGATGTGGTGTTTCAGTTGTTGATTTATTTTCTGGTGGCGACGGACTTCAGCATGAACGAGCAGATGTACCGGATGGATCTGCCGGATCGCAGCGGCGGGCAGCAGATGGCGGACCCGTTTTCGCTTGACGTGGAGCCATTGCGAGTCATTGTGGGTTCGACTGGAACGACGCGCGAGGCGATGACGCTGAAAGTGGATGGGCCGATGCGTCAGCCGACGTCAGCGGAGGATTTATACAGTTTGCTGTGGCAACATCAGGCGCGGCCGGACACGGCGGGCGGATGGTACAACGTTGATCAGCCGATCGTTATCGTGCCGACTGAGCACACCCGATGGGAACACGTGATTGAAGCGTTCAATGCGGCGCATCGCGCGGGGTATACGAACATCACGTTCGGAGGCGGAACATGAGGGGGCGAGGCGTGATGCGCAGGGGAGTGGAAATTGTTGCGATCGCGATGATGAGCGTTGCTGCAATACAGAGTTCATTTGGCGATACGGGCACTGAGGGGTCACAGATTACGGCTGAACGAGAAGCACTTCGTGCGGGCGTCGGCACACCGACGGAGCGGAGGGCGGAGGTTTTGCGGCTGATTGAAGCTGGCGAGAAATATCAATCGAACCTGACCACGGATGAGAAACGCGCTCCGGAGGCTGCGGATGAAGCACAGGACGTGCTGTTTGAATTGCTGTTGAATGATGCGGCGCTCGCGCACGTGCTGTACGGGATTCCGCTGATTGCTGAGCGAGCGCAGGTGGAGAGCGATGTGAAACTGTTGCGAGAGAAAGTGACACGCGCGTTGGAGGCGACGGGGCAAGCGATTGCAGAGGTGGATGCGGATGAACCGGGGAAGGCGGATGTTGATGGGTATCGAACCAGAATCAACGGCTTGATCACGTTGCGCGACAGCAAACTGGAATTCTTTGCGGGGATGACCGATGTGCTGGAGTGCATGACAGAAGATGAGCAAGCCAAATGCGCTGAAGGCGCGGAACGATTGGGAAAATTAAAGAACTCTTTGACGGGACGGGCGGCAGTGCTTGCAAGATTGTTTGAAGGACTGGCTCGTGCGAAGAACGGCGAGTTTGATGCGGCTGAGGATTTGTTTCGCACGGCGGCGCAGGACAAGGCTGCAAGCGAGATGGATGTGTTCTGCGCCCGAATGAACGGAGTGCTGAACCGGCGATGGAACAAGTCGGCTGATGAGGCGCTGACAGGCCTGAACAGCGTGCGAAGCAAAGCGCAGCGCGACCATCAGGTGTTCTATGGATTGGTGATGGCGGAAAGCGGATGTGCGATACGGCTGGAGAAGGCAAAGAGCCTGACGGGCACACAAGCGATTGACGGAGTGAATGCTGCGGTTGTGGAAATGACGCCTTTGATTCGCGTGCTTGATGGTGATGTGGACGCGGAGGCGACGAGCGCACTCACGGAACACGTGCTGGAGCGCACCGGAGAGGCGTTGCAAAACGTGAATGTGAAAGAGGGGCTTCTGGTTTTTGCGAGACTTGCACGAGCGCAACTGCAGCTTGAAGCGGGACATGCAAGCGATGCGGAAGGCGTGGTCCGCGCCGTGCTGGCTGAACAGAACCTCAACGCGGAAGACCACGGGCTTTCGCTGTGGATGCTCGGCAGGATTCAGAATCGGGAGCAACAGGCGGAAGCTGCACAGACCTATGAGCAACTTGCGAAAGCGTTTCCGAGAGACGCACGGGCTGCGTGGGCGATGGAGCGAAGCCTGGAGCTGCTGAACGAGCAGGCATCGAATGGAGAAGCGGCGGCGGATGCGGCATTCGTGGGCGCTCTTGAATTTGCGTTTGAAAAGTATGGTGAATTGAAGGGGATTGATCGCTGGCGTCTGGTGTATGCGGATCGAGTGATACGCACGGGAAGGCTTGATGAGGCGGAGCGACAGCTTGAGGCTGTTGCTGAGGATTCGCCGTGGCTGCCGGAGACGTGGCTGTTGCGCGCGAATGTGCTTGAAGCACGAGCGAATCGCGAGAGCGACATCAAGACGAAACACGTACTCGTGAGAGCGCAGATTGAAGCGCTCGGCAAGGGGCAGAATGCGATTGGCGCAGCCATCAAAAGCGGTGTGAGTGCGGCGCGGGGAGAGTCGCTTGCTGAATTGACATTGCGGATTCAGCTTGAAACTGTGCGGGCGCAACTGGCACTGGGTGATGAGCAGAGCGCACTGGAAGGCCTGAAGAAAGTGAATGAGGCATCGGGCTTGAGCGAACAGCGGCGCGCGGAGTGCGCGAAATTGAAGTTCCAGGCATTGTGGAGATCGGACAAGAAGGCGGACGCTGCGAAGGAACTGACGAATGCACTGAAGGATGATTCCACTGAGGCGCGCGATGCAGCGTTGGCGATGATTGATGAAGTCGCGGCGACGCTTGAGACTGTG
>DASZQE010000051.1:0-6395 GCA_035550175.1 Phycisphaerales bacterium
GCAATGCAATTGCATCAACGTGCCTTCACCCTCACTCCGCACTCTATGCACACTTCACTCGGCCCGACCGGATACCCGCACGCGCCGCACAACCCGCGCTTCTTGCGAATCGCCCTCCAAACTGCCAACGGAAATGCCGACAGTAACCACAGCAGCGTTGCGTAGAAGAGCGCGTTGAGAAGAAAACCATGCCACATTGGGTAGAGCGGGAAAATGTTCCTCGGCCAAGTTCGCGAGGAAGATGTCACGAGGAGCGCGTAAACTTCAGTTGTGGACGGTGGTGATGCCATCAATGTGCCATTGCTGATTCCCGACAGACCGGTAAGGCTTTCCATAGGCCATCCGGCGCTGATCCGAAATGCGAAGTAATCAGGCAGTCCTTCCAGATTGTCATATCTCGGCATGTAACGAGTCTCGCGACCGCCAAAAAAGAACCAATCTTCCGCTGCTATGAGTCCGTGAAAATCTTTAGCAACGTACGCGGGCACGAAACTCTGAAGATTGAGTTCGTTGGCCTCGATCGGATCGACGTCACGACGAAATACCGGTCGCCGAATACTTGGTCCGTATGTCCAAACACACCCTCACGCCACCGCTACATTCACAACCGCTCCCGCCACAAGCAGCAACAACAGCTTGAAACACAAACGTCGTGTGATCCGCGGCAGCTTCACGCTTCCCCGTCCTTCACCCTCACCCCGCACTCCGTGCATACATCACTCACCCCGATCGGGTACCCGCAATGCGAACAGAGGTTCTGCTTCCGCCGAATCATCCGCCGCATCGTGAATGTCGCTGCGAATATCCCCCACACAATCGCGCCATAGAAAAGCGAATTCACGAGGAACCCCGGCCACATCGGCGTGTACGGGATCAATCGCCGATCCCCATTGTCCATCGGCCGAGTCACCGCGATTCCCCCGACCTGCTCCCACGGATCCTGATCGGTGGACCTCATCCAGTAGCCTTCCAGCGCTTTGCACGGATACCCAGCCGAAAACTCGTGATAGCCGGTGTACCTGTACAAGGAATACGGAAAGACATGGAGTTTCTGATACCCCTGTCCGCTGTCGATTCCGAAGGCCAGTGAACCCTGCGCGCCGTCAAACACGACGCATCGAAACCCTCTCGAAAGCGCTTCATCGAGCATCCGCTTTCGCTCCTCATCGTCCCTGCCGTATTCCAGCTCCGCATAATGCGTCAGCGACCACCACGCACACCCCCACGCCACCGCCACATTCACGACCGCCCCCGCCGCAAGCAGCACCGCCGCTCTCACCACCAAACCTCGCACTGCCCGGCTCTTCATCGCCCCATTCTATCCTCACCGCACCCGCTCCCACCCTCCGTTCTTCCTTCTTCCTCAGCTCCATGCAGCGTGAGCTGCATAAAGAGAGCGCGCTCTTACCCGGGATGGGGTGTGGGGAATGGCCGCACGCCCTTCCTGCGAATGAACAAATCACTCAACCATGTGGGGGCATCGGCCTTAGTGACCTCCTGCGGTCAAATCACCGTGTCATGACTCGGCACGTTATGCGCAGGCATCGTGTTCAGTTCCACCAACTCTGGCTTGGGTGGGACGGGCGTCCCGCCCGTCAAAGTCTTCTGCTGTACGCGCTTCGCTTCCTCCGCGTCCTTCACCACATCACTGTGGCACGCCGCCTTCTTCCCCTTGTGCGCCAGCGCGTGAATCTCTTCCTGTGACAACACCCCGCGCTTCGCCAACACTTCCTGCTGCTCCGCAGTAAGGCTGTCGCTCTTCCGCGGCGCGCCCGGCTTGTTATGTTCCGTGCCGCCTAACCGTTCAAAACCTTCCGCTTTCCCCGATGCGAACTCCTGAATTTCCTTGCTGATCCGCACGCTGCACCAGTCGTGCCCGCACATCGCGCAGAAATCCGTGTCCACATCCAGGTCTTCATCATGCAGCGCGCGGGCGAATTCCGGATCAAAGCTCAGTTCAAAATGCTTCTCCCAGTTCAATGCGGCCCGCGCCTTGGTCAGTTCATCATCGCGGTCGCGCGTGCCGGGAATCCCCAGCGCGATGTCCGCCGCGTGCGCTGCGATCTTATACGCCACGCATCCCTGTTTCACATCATCCTTCTTCGGCAACCCCACGTGCTCCTTCGGCGTGACATAACACAGCATCGCTGCACCGTGATACGCCGCATTCGTCGCGCCGATGCAGCTCGTGATGTGGTCATACCCCGGGAACATGTCCGTCACCAGCGGCCCAAGCACGTAAAACGGCGCGCCGTGGCAGAGTCTTCGCTGCAGTTTCATGTTGTATTCGATCTGGTCCAGCGGAACATGGCCCGGGCCTTCCACCATCACCTGTACGCCATGTCGCCACGCGCGTTCCGTCAGTTCGCCCAGCGATTCCAGCTCCGCCAGCTGCGCCGCATCCGTCGCATCCGCCAGTCCGCCCGGGCGAAGTCCGTCGCCGATCGAAAAACTCACATCGTGCGCCCGCAGAATGCCGCAGATGTCATCCCACATGTCGTACATGAGGTTTTCTCGGCCGTGCGTGAGCATCCATTTCGCAAGCAAGCTGCCACCGCGCGAGACGATGCCGATCAGGCGATTCTTCACATATTTCAGGTGCGCTCTTCGCACTCCTGCGTGAATCGTCATGTAGTCCACGCCTTGCTGGGCCTGATGCGCGATGCTCTCGAGCACGATGCGTTCATCGAGGTCTTCAAGTTTGCGGCCGATGATCATGCTGTAGATCGGCACGGTGCCGATGGGCACGGTGGAGTGTCGGCAAAACGCATCACGGCAGCCGTCCACGTCGCCGCCGGTGCTCAGGTCCATCACCGTGTCCGCACCCCAGCGAACCGCCCAGTCGAGTTTCGCAAGCTCTTCATCCGTTCCGCTGGAAACCGGGCTTGCGCCCATGTTCGCGTTGATCTTCGTCAAACTCGCGCGGCTGATGCACATGGCATCAAGCCGATGGCGCAGGTGATTCACGTTTGCGGGAATGATCATCCGGCCGGCGGCGATCTCATCGCGCACAGCTTCTGCGGATGTGCCGGGAAAAATTGACCCGAAATGCACTTCACGCTGCGCGACGCGCTTCATCTCCGGCGTAATGATTCCCAATCGCGCATGCTCAAGCTGCGTGACGGGCTTGAAGTTTTTCGGATGAATCACGCGCAGCCATTCGCCTCGAGCAGTTTGAAATTCCGCGCTCCCATACCCCGCGCCGTCTCCGCAGCAGCTCGCGCATGCCGGCCCTGGCGTGTAATTCTTTCCGAGTTTCACTACGCTCCATCCGGCAGGCAGAAAATCCCACGCGGTCTTCGAACTCGCTGCAGGCATGTTCGGTGTATCAGGCGAGGAAAACATGCGCGGTCCGCCGACGTCATGCCGCAGCGCAAAACTGCCGGGCGTTGTTGCGGTGTGTTCGTGTCCGGGGTTCAGCGCGCCGTGCAGCGGGAGCGCGAACGCAGGCGAATTATGGGCTGGGTGAGCGTGACCGTTCTGTTGTTGTGTAATCATGAATCGCTTTCCCTACGCCGGTATGAACCGGATCAGGTTCCACGGGTCCTTCTCAGCGCCCGAAAGTGATGCGACGAATGACAGCATCAAGAAACCTTCGGGAGCGCCCCGAGCAACAGCGTGATTCTAGCGTTGATGCGCCCCTGCATCGGAGTTACCAGACTACAAAAATCCGAATGATGCTCCCAACCGGCAAGATCGGACTGTCATCGAAATCAGTAGGGAAAACTGCGTTGCCTGCGCGAGTGGGATTTCGCACGTTTCCGATGGTCGCACGCATTTTGTTGCGCACGCAGACGATAGTTTTCTGGGGATTAATGGACTGGTTGGTCGCTGCCGTTCTAAACGGAATGTCGCGGGCTTTGGAGGGATCATGTGATGCACGTGCTTCGAGGGTTTGGATTGAGTGTGGTGTTCGCTGCGGTGGGCGCTGCGCTGTGGGCCGGCGTCACGTATTGGTCGGGGTGGGAATTCACGCTTCTCGGAATCGTGGCGGGCGGACTTGCGGGTCTTGGATTCGGACTCGGCACCGGCGGACGCGGCAGCTTCGGGACGGGCGCGATCGCCGCAATCCTGGCCTTTGGCGCGTTCTTCGCCGGAAAATACGCCGGTATGCAGTTGCTTCCGAATGACTCCACCGATCAGCAGACTGCGGAATTGCTGAACTTCTCGGATGAGGACGCCATTGATGCGCTCGCAAACAAGACCTACGACGAATACGAGGCCCAAGGCATTCCATTGGGCATGAAGAACGACACGAGCGGATGGCCTGAAGCGGTGTGGCATGATGCCAACGAGCAGTGGAACGCTATGTCGAAAACCGAGAAAGAGGCGTACCGCTCATCACTTGAAGAGAACGCGGCCGCTCAACTCTCGAGTCTGGAAAATACCAATCCGCTTGTGGGTTTGGTCGCCTTTCTGCTGAACTTCAGTTTCTTTGACCTGGTGTGCCTGTTGCTGGCGATGATGACGGCCTACAAAACCGCGGCGAGAAATGTTCACGCTGAGTTCTATGGAACAGAATCGGATGGCGCTACATCGCAGATTGCTGCAACCTCTTCAGGATTTGTCGGACTCGGGCCGGCGAGCAACTCTGAAAACACGTCCGATGAAATCGAGAGCGGACAGATCGGCATGGCGTTGAAACACGCCTCGGCACAGCACGAGCAAGCCACACCGAGGAAATCGGCCGCGACGCCGCCCACACGACCCGTTCCACAAGCGAAGCCCACGCCCGCCCCAAGTGCGGAAAGCAGGCAGCGCGGGAAGAAAGCGCCAGTGGAAGCGCACATTCCAAGCCCCAACGAATTTCTCAAGGACCGCATGGTCCACAACACCGCACCGACCGCTCCGCACAACGAAAACGCAGGCATCTTCTCCCGGCTCGGAAAGAAGGAAGCGGCAGACGACGGCCTGCCGACGTTCGGCGGGAAAAAAGACAAAGCGGCGTGAAGCGCCGTCGAACGCTGGAGACCTATTAGTTGGAGATCCAGCGTGAAGTGTTCACGCAGCCTTGAGCCCGAACGATGTCTCATTATTGAGATTCACGCCGTCAACAGGTCCGGTGACGTGATACTGGTAGGGATCCCAGTCCGTCTGCTCCGCCCACCCGAGCTTGATCAACTTTTCTGCGTACCGCAGGCCGATCGGTGAAAGGAATTTCGCGGGTCGGTAATTCTGCTCCTTGGTCGCAATGCCGGCGGTCAGCCAGCCCTTCGCGGTCATGTGATCCACGGTCGTGGTCTTGATCTGCGAGAACGGCCGATACCGCCCCTTCTGGAACAGGCACCATCCGTGGTTGTCCACGAAGTTGAGCGTCCAGCCCTCAGCGAGGGCGAGCATGATCATTTTCTGCGTGTTTGAAGCGCCGGAAATGGCTGTCGTGAGCTTTGGCATGTTTGGTGCATCCTGAAGCCTGGAACTTCAGATCAGCGGAATTGGACGTTTGAACATCCCCCGCATCCGGCGAATCGGCAGGAATCGCAGCCGGATTGAGATCGATGCTGAGGAAGGGTGTGTTGAGATGATCCGATGGTGCGGGTTGTGCGGACTGCGCGAATGAGTGAAAGACGATCACGATCAGGCTGCAGGACGAGTGGCAACCGGCGCATCGGGCTGGGATTCCGCAGGAAAGAAAAGCGGATCGTGCAGTGGAGGCTCTTCCGCAGGCCGAGATTCCGGGGCGGTTGCGGGGACGTCATTGTGAAGCACTGAGAAATCCAGGTCCGGCGGTGGCTCCACAGGCTTGGATTGCAAGGTGTTGTCTTCCGATGAAGTCCTTCGCTCAGTCGATCGTGTGTGAATGCCGTACCCCGTAATGCGCAGGAACTGGAGCGAATCATCATCGAACACCAGATGAACCTTGACGGTTTTCGTCCCGCGCGCCCCGAACATCGTGACTGTCTTGATGTCAATGCTCTTACCCGGTGCGATGGGGTCTTTGGAGACATCCATGGTGGTGCAGCCGCAATCAGCAGTGACTGCCTTGATGGCGATCGGATGATTGCGGGTGTTCGTCAGATGGAATACGTGCGTGAGCTGGACCGGCTTGCCGTCAATGACCTGCACGTTGCCGTAATCAACGTTCGTTTCGCCTGACAGCGGCCCACGTGTGACGAGCGCAAAGACGAAGTACGAACCGCCGAGCACGATGAGCCCGGCAAGAACAAGCATGGAAATAGTGAGGACGACGACGCGGGACATGCTTCTGTGAATTGAAGGCGCGAGAGACGAGAAAGTGCAACTGCGCCTCTTGAATATACGAGATTCTCCGAAGGGGTGTTCACGAACTGCCAGCTTGGCAGAAGTCGGAAAATTGAAGACCTGAATGCGGGAATGTCCCGGGGATGTGGCCAAGAATGAGGGGGTATGCGTGGAAAAATCGGCGCCGGCACCGA
>DASZQE010000052.1:0-3669 GCA_035550175.1 Phycisphaerales bacterium
TGACAATGACAAGAAGATGATGGATTCGCTGATTGCTGCAGCGAACAACGGGGTGTCGCCAACGCAAACACCGATCGACAAGGTGGTTGCAGAGGCGCAGGATCTGGCAAACGCAAAGGACTTTGAAGGCGCCGCAAAGAAACTTGACGAAGCGGAAGGACTTGCGGAGAACAAGGCCGCCATCTGGTACATGCAGTCGGTCAACGCGCTTCAGATGAACAAGAAGGACGTTGCGCTGGAACGGATCAACAAGGCACTGGAAAAAGACCCGACCAACGTCACCTTCCTGGCGGTGAAGGCTTCGATCGAAAATGAAGATCCGGTGGATCGATTGCTGCAGACATCGAAGGGACTGGGACTCAGTGATGAGGATCTGGCGGTTCGGCGAGTGCTTGATCTGTCGATGCTGAAGCAGCAGCTTGAGGCTGTTGTGGAAGCACAATCCGCGAATCCGAACATGAAGGAGAATCTCGCGAAGTCGACGGCGTACCTTGACCACGCGAAAAAAGAACTGGACGCCCAGCTTGAACTGGCATTGAAGCTGAAGCCAGATAGTCCGCAGTTGTATGAGTTCCGGTTCAACCGAGCCATACTTCAGAAGGACTGGAACACAGCAGAAACGCTGCTTTCGAAAATCAAGGATCTGAACATCGACAGTGCGAACGGATTGTTGTTCCAGGGTCGGCTTGAGCGTGCAGAAGGAAAACCTGCGCAATCCATACGAACGCTGGAAAAGGCGGTGGATCAAGTTGGATTCATGTCGGCTGCGTGGCGCGAACTGGGGCAGTCATTCCAGGCGGTCGGCAATTTCGGGCAAGCATTGAATGCCTACAAGCAGGCGTATGAGCGCAACCCGAATGATCTGCCGGTTGTGAAGGAGTATCTGGGATTGCTGATCGGCCAAGGCCAGCCAACCGATGCGCTGACTCTTCTGGCGTCGGCCCAGCGACTTGCTCCGGGGGACAAGGGGTTGCGCGAGCAAGCGCTGCAGCTTGAGTACCAGTACCGAGACAAGGGACTTGCGATACGCAAGCGCCGAGAGATCTGGAAGAATTCTCCGGACGATGTTCAGAACGCAACGCAACTGGCGTATGTCCTGGCCTCAACTGAACCCACGCGCGAACTGCTGACGGATGATCAGGGCAATGCCAAATTCGACTCTGACCGATGGGAACGAATGACGATTGAAGACCGCACGAAGATTCTGCAGACGGCGCGAGATGACTGGAACAAGGAAGCTGACGGGATTATTACGAAACTTGCGACGGGAAAGATCAATCCGCGTGACCTGATGCTGGTGCAGAGCCGGCTGAAACTTCTTCGGGGCGATGAGCGTGGCGGAGAGAAAGTGATTCAGGACTTCATTGCGGGCCAGGATCCCGTCACGCCGGAGATGTGGATCACGCTGGGAAAATATCAGCAAGAAGTTCACATGCTGGCATCGGCTGAAGCGTCGTTCAAGAAAGCGGAAAAGCTGCAAGAGAAGGATGACCGAGACGGTCAGCGAGCATTGGCTGCGCTGTACTTCACATCGGGACATTTTTCGGATGCGGAGCCCGTGATCCGGGAAATCCTGGAGGTTGACAATTCCGCGAGCGTCCAACATCAGTTGATCGAGTGCCTGATGCGTGAAGAGAAATTTGAAGATGCGCGCGCTCAACTGAACTCGCTGCACGCATCGGGACAAGCCTCAATGGTTTCAACGCTCCTCGAATCGGGAATCGCGGGAGGATTGGCGCGCAAGGCGCACGATGCAGGACATGATGAAGTGGCGCAGCAGGAATTCGCCAAGCAAGATGATGCGCTCAGTCGAGCAGCACAGCTTGATCCGACGAGCCCGATTCCGCACCTTTATCGAGCACAGGCGCTGATTGCGCAATACGAGCAATCGAAGGATCCGACAAAGTTGAGCGATGCGATGCAATCGCTGGACAAGGCGGATCAGATTCGCGCGGGCATGCCTGACGTGACGTATACACGAGTGCGAGTGCTGCGGCTGCGAGATGACATGTCCGGGGCGCTTTCAGAACTCCAACGCCTTGTGGCCGCTCGTCCGGATGACGGCACTGCGCGGAACCAACTGATCTCGATGCTGATGGAAATGAACCGGGTGGATGCGGCCATTCAAGTTGTGAATGATGCCAGCAACAAGTATCCCAGCTCGCCGATGTGGCCGGAGGTTCTGGGCGACATCTACAAGCTTCGCAAGAACGATCAGGCGCAGGCCGCGATGGCCTATCAGCGAGCCAATAATCTGGTGCCATCAGCGACGCTGGTGACAAAGATGACTGAATCGCTGCTTTCGACGCCGGCTCCGGATTTCCAGAAGCTTCAGGATCTGATTGAGCAGCATCCCGAGTTCATGGAAGGCGTGCCATATCTGCATGTGCTGTATGTTCGCGTTCTCGCGGGCGCAAAAGAAAACGATGAAGCGCTGAAGCAGCTTCGACTGGCGTACAAGCAATATCAAGATTTCATCAAGGACGGCAAACTTCAGCCCGGCGACATTGATCGATTCGGCGAAGGGCTTGCGGCGTGCTTCGGCAGTGAGAATCCGAACGAAATCGAAAAGTTCATGAACGACGTCAGCGGCGGCGACATGGGGCCGTATGAAATGCGTCTGATTGCGGTGCTCTGGTTTGCGACAGGCGGCGAAGGGATGAGCAAAGCCGTTGACATGGAGAAGCGAGCCATTGCGAAGTTCCCAGCGACGGACGTGCAAGGCCGAACGACCATGCAGTTAGAGACGGCCAAATATCTGCTGATACTCCAACGGTTTGACCAGTCGGCTGCGATGTACGAAGAAGCACTCAAGAGCGACACGAGGCAGCCCGACGCGCTCAATAACCTGGCGTACATTCTCGCTGAGAACCTGAATCGCGCTTCGGACGCGGTTCCGTATGCGGATCGTGCATTGGCTTTGCGGCCTGATGATCCGGACTTCCTGGATACCGCAGGATGGGTGTACTACAAAGCCGGGAAACTGGATCAGGGCCGAGAATATCTGGAACAAAGCCTTGGAAAGCGAGATAGCGTTCCGACAGCGATCAATTTGGTTCACGTGCTGACCGACATGGGCAAGTATGACGATGCAATGGATGCGGCCAGTCGGGCTGAACGAATCCTGAATTCGAAGGCAGGGACCAAACCGGACCCGAATGTCGTACAGCAAATTCAGGCTTTGAAGGATGAGATTCGCAAGAAGCAGGCAGGCGGATAAAGAAACGGCGATCCGAGAGGCGTCGGCGATCGTAAGGTGTGGAACAGTTGAAAGGCAGAAGACATGAGCAGCGCTTCGATTGATCGTCAATCACCCCGAACACTTCCCGACGCTTCGCGATCGGGCAGGCTGACCGGATTCACGCCGAGTATTGATCCGCTGCGGGTACTCAGGCGGCACTGGCTGTGGATCGCGTTGTCGGCAGTCTTTGGAGCGGTGCTGGGCACGGCGTCATTCTTCGTTTTCGGGAAGGTGTATCAACTGTACTCGGCCCAGGTGATGTTTGAGGTGATGCCCGGCCTTGCGAACTCAAAAGACATGGGCAACGTGGACACGACAACGGACGAGTTGATTTTCCGAATTGCGCAGACAGAAACGTACATGCTCACCAGCCGAGTGGTGCTTGAAGCTGCTGTGAAGAAGCCCGAGATCAAGCAAACAGAGTGGTA
>DASZQE010000053.1:0-2044 GCA_035550175.1 Phycisphaerales bacterium
CGTCAACGTCGGGCGTACAGAATGGGACGGATAGTGACGCAGGATTCTGGCCGGCTTTGGTAACGAAAGTTGCGCTGATTGTTCTGTGCATGGGCTTTGCGCGGACGCTGGCGATGCTTGCCAATCGATTTCTGGATCGGAAGATCGATGCGCTCAATCCGCGAACAGCTTCGCGTGCGCTGCCGAGCGGAAGGCTGTCGCCGAATGCGGCGGTGCTTTTCATGGCGGGGTGCGCAGCGGCGTTTGTGGGGATCACTTCGCTGTTCGGGTTCCTGTATCACAACTGGCTGCCGTTGATTCTAAGCGTTCCGGTGCTTGGCTGGCTGTGCGGCTATGGGTATTTGAAGCGATTCACGGCGCTATGCCATATCTATCTGGGCGCGAGTCTTGCGATCAGCCCGATCGCGGCAGCGATTGCGATCAATCCGCACACCCTCAGTCCCGGATCAGCATTCTTTCAGCCTGCGATCTTCCTGCTGAGCTTCATGGTGGTCTGCTGGGTGGCGGGGTTCGACGTCATCTATGCGCTGCAGGATGTTGAAGTGGACCGCGAACAGCACCTGTATTCCATTCCCGCACGGCTTGGCGTTCCCCGCGCGATACTCATCAGCCGACTTCTGCACATGCTGGCGTTTGCTGCGCTGGTGATTGCGTGGAAAATCGATCCGCGATTCAGTTGGCCGTTTGCGGTCGGCGTGGGATGCACGGGCATTCTGCTGCTGATCGAGCATCTCACAGTGGCCCGGTGGGGCCGGACGAAAATCGCCCTCACGTTCTTCACGCTCAATGGGATCATCAGCTGCGTGCTGGGAATTCTGGGCATCATCGACATGACTGTCGTATGATGGTGTCACCATCTGCGCAGCTTTTCCTCCTTGTGCGCTGCCATCCCCGGAGGTTCTCCTCACATGAAAACCGTCATCAAAATTCTGGCCGTCGTTCTCGTGCTCGTGATCATCGCGGGCTTTATTGCGTTTGCGTACATCAACAGCATTGCGAGAAAAGCCGTGGAGATCGGCGCGACGAAGGCGTTGGGGGTCAACACGACGCTCAAATCCGCAGACGTGCATCCCTTCGCGGGGAAGTTCGCCATGTCTGGTCTGGATGTCGCTAACCCTGAGGGCTACAGCTCGCCGCATTTCCTCGCAATGGACTCTGGCAAGGTGGACCTCTCGCTCAAGTCGCTGACCAGCGACACCATCGAGCTTCCGACGCTGACGCTCGACGGACTGGATATGAACCTGCAGAAGGTCAAAGGCAAGGCGAACTATGACGTCATCATCGCCAACCTCAAGAAGCTGGAATCGGACAAGCCGACTGAGCCTTCTTCGCCGGGCAAGAAATACGTCATCCGCACGCTGCTCATCACGAACGTGAAGGCGCACGTGGACACCGCTGAATTCGCGGGCGATCTTTCCAAGGTTGACGTCCCGATCGACAAGATCGAACTTCACGATGTCGGCTCTGGGGGGAAACCGCTGAGCATGTCGGACCTGACCGGTGTGGTGCTCAAGGCTGTATTCGCTGCACTGATTGAAAACGGCGCGAAGCTGCCGATTGCCATGATCGGCGAGCTCAAGAACGGACTGGGTTCGCTGGCGAGTCTTGATCAGGTCGCGAAGATCACGGGCGTGGGAGCAGGCGCGGTGAAGGATATTGCGAACATTGCGGGCGACGTGACGAAAGACGCAGGCAAGGCGCTCGGCGACGTCGGCGGCAAGGTCGGCGAAACCGCAGGCGACATCAGCAAGAAGGCTGGCGATGCGATCGGCGGACTGCTCGGCGGAAACAAGGATGAAAAGAAGAAAGATGACGAGAAGAAGGACCAGCCGTGAGGCACTTTCAACTTCTGTAAGCATTGCGTCCAGATTTTCCACACCAAAAGAAAGACCCACGGCTTTCACCGTGGGTCTTTGAGTTCAACGTGAAAATCAATGTGAGCCGAGGCTCATAGTGAATCAGTTGTGATCAGTGTGACCGTGGCCCTGGCTCGGAGATGCGGCATGACCATGGTCCATGTCGCCGCCCTTGGCGTATTTCACGC
>DASZQE010000054.1:0-1749 GCA_035550175.1 Phycisphaerales bacterium
GATTGATGTCGTCGGGGTCGGCGAAGGTTTTTGAATCGAAGACGCCAAGGACGCTGATCATCTTGACCGGCGCGGCGATACGTGTGCCGTTGCGTGAAGCCCAGAGACGCAACGCGATGATGTGAGTGCCGGAATTTTCAGCGTGATCCTTCGCGTATCGGCTGGTGACATCAACTGCGGGAATCGAGCGGTCATTCAGATCCCAGACAAGCGGGAAGTAATCGCCGGTGCTTTTCCATGACGTGGCCCACACGCCGTGGAGTTCGTGGCCTTTAATGGCAAGTGACGCGGGTCCGGTGAACCAGCCGCGATCAAGGCCGTTGGAGTCATATTCTGCTGCGCCGGTGAAGCGCCATTGATGGCCATCCCAGATTTCGACCCATGCATGGTTGCCTTCGCGATCCATCCATGACGCGATGCCCGCAATGCGCGCTGGTATGCCGACGGACCGACAGGCATCAACGAGCAGAATGGAAAGACCTGTGCAGGAGGCAAGGCCGGACTGCATGGTTTCAAGCGGACTCTGATTCGCTTTCGCGCGAGCTGTGCTGTAGCGAACATTCACTTTCTTGAAGAGTTCACGATTGAGCGCCTGGGCCGCATCGGTTGCATTCGATGTGCCTTTGACGATTTCACTCGAGAGTTCGAAGAGTTGTGGACGCCAGTGCTCCCGGGTCTCATCAAGCACGGCGTAGGGGAGCACATCATTCAGGAAAAGATCTTCGGAGAGCGATTTCGCCCAGGGAAATGATTGGCGGGCTTTGATCGCGAATTCGAGGTTTTCAGAAAGGAGCTGCGAATCGATCGAGGCGTCACGCTGGGGATGATGTGCAATGAGAAATTCAGCCGCACGAGTGGCGGCGGGATCGGTTTGTGCAGAAACCTGAGACTGAAATTCGGCCCATGAATCCGCGGTCGGCCGACTGGCTTGCAAGGCGGATGCGTGACTGCAGACGATGATGAGCGCGGTCAACAGGGCGGAGATTGCGACGAATTGATTGAATCTAAGCATGGATCTCCAGCATATGACACACCGGACAGAGCAATCGTACCGCTGAATTCGATGGAACGGGATTTTTCTTTCACCTAAATTGTGCTCCAGGTAAAATCGCATGGTTGACGTTGGGTTCATTTCTGCATGTGGAGGTCGAACATGAAGGGCGTGATTGTTCTGGCGGCAGTCGGAGTTCTGGCGAAACCGGTTTTCGGCGCACAGGTTGTGGCGCATTTCACGACGACGGTGAGTTTTGTAAACTCGGCTGCGACGGGATTTCCGGCGAGCCTGAGCGGCGTGACCGTGGGAACAGCGGTGAACGGCACGATTCAGTACGACGCGGCAGCAACTCCGATCAGCAACGGATTTCCTTCACCCTACAACCAGGCATCGCTGTATGAACCCGCAGGGATGATTGTGAGCCTGAAGATCGGCAGCGTGACGTTAGACACGTGGTCCGGGCCGATTGCGGCATTTGTATGGAATAACGACGTGATCAGCGGAAACACTGTGGATGCGCTGTTGTACGTGAACCTGGCTGCGAGCGGATCAACGGTGATGCAAATCGGCAACCTTCAGATGAACACCACGACGTTCATGAGTGAGGCTTTGCCATCACGCACAGTGAATGGCGGACTTGTGGCAGAACTGCTGCCATCATTTTCCGGCTCGGCATTTCTGCGAACCAACGCGATCACCAATCTGACATTTTCGCCTGTGCCGGTTTGCACGGCAGATATCGCTCCGTCTCCCAA
>DASZQE010000055.1:0-10342 GCA_035550175.1 Phycisphaerales bacterium
TCAGGCGCCCCGTGTCCCGAACGCGGGTCAGCCGTCTCCGTACAAGCAGCGTTGGAGGGCGTTGAGTTCGACGGAGCACTCGACGGGCGGACGTTCTTGTGTTCTCTTTCTGGAGTCTGATGGAAGTCATCAAGGGCATCCCAGTTGCACCCGGCGTGGTGATTGGACGAGCATTCATTCTCGATGAGGTTGCCGAGCGCGTGCCTCGCCACGTGGTTCCCAAGGGTGATGAAGTCGCCGAAGCAGGCAGATTGCAGGCCGCTGTCGAAGCGGCCATGAATGATGTCCGGGCCGACCGTGATCGCGCTGCCGCCAAGCTTGGCGAAGAGCCTGCAAAGATCTTTGAGTTCCACCTCAGCCTCCTTCAGGATGGCTCGCTTATCGACCCCATCCGCAAGCACATCCAGACCGAGCGTGTCACGGCGGCCTATGCGGTCTCCGAAGCCTTCCGCACCCTCGCAGACCGTTTTCGATCCATGGGCAGCGACATCTTCCGTCAGAAGGCCAATGACCTCATGGATCTGGACAAGCGCCTGCTCAGCAAGCTGATCGGCCAGGCTCGCGATCGTCTCTCGAAAGTCCGTGATCCTGTCGTCGTGCTCGCACATGAACTCACTCCGGCTCAGGCTGCGTCCTTGAATACGCAGAAGGTCATCGGCTTTGCGACCGACGCCGGCGGACGCACCAGCCACACTTCCATCGTCGCTGCAGCGCTCGGCATTCCTGTCGTCGTCGCCTGCCAGAGCGTCAGCGCACGCGCAAACGATGGCGACCAGATCATCATTGATGGCGCTGCCGGTGTGGTCATTCTTCGTCCCGATCCCGAAACGCTTGAAAGCTATCAGGCCGATCTTGTCCGCAAGCGCGATCTCGCCGCCGATGTGCGCCAGTTCGCTGCGCTTGAAAGCGTCACCAAAGACGGCGTCCACATCAAGCTCCTTGGGAACATCGAGTTCCCTCACGAAATTCCCTCTCTGCTGGCAAATGGCGGTGAAGGCGTCGGTCTCTACCGCACGGAATTCCTTTATCTCACCAACCCGACCGAGCCCACCGAAGAAGAGCACTACCAGGCCTATCGCCAGTGCGTCGATCTTCTGCGCGGTCGTCAGCTTGTCATTCGCACGCTCGATCTCGGTGCCGACAAATACTCGCAGGAACGTGCCGAGGAACCCGAGCGCAACCCCATGCTCGGCTTGCGCAGCATTCGTTACTGCCTGCAGAATCTCCCGATGTTCCGCACGCAGCTCCGCGCCATTCTCCGCGCTTCCGCGCACGGCCCCATCAAAATCATGTTTCCGCTCGTTTCCACGTTGATGGAGCTTCGTCAGGCCAAAATGATCCTGAGCGATGTCATGGAGGAATGCGAAGAGGAAGGCATCGCCTACGACGCCAACATTTCCGTCGGCATCATGGTCGAAGTCCCAAGCACCGCGCTCATGGCCTCGGCATTCGCCCGCGAAGCAACCTTCTTTTCCATCGGAACCAATGACCTGATCCAGTACACCCTTGCCGTGGACCGCGGGAATGAGAAAGTCGCCAATCTTTACACCGCCGCACACCCCGCAGTCATTCATCTCATCAGAAATGTTGTGAGAACCGGCAAGCGTTTTGACCGCCAAACCAGCGTTTGTGGCGAAATTGCCGGTGAAGCGACCTTCACGATGTTGCTCATCGGCCTTGGTTTGCGTACTCTTTCTTTAGTCCCGGGCCAGATCCCCTATGTCAAGCGGGTGGTCCGAACGGTCGATATATCGACATGCGAACGTCTCGCTCGAAAGGTGGGATCGTTTGATTCCGAACGGCAGGTCTTGAATTGCCTGCGTGAAGAATTGTTGAAAGTGCTGCCCGACACCGAAGGCGGATGGTCCGCATCTTGATGGGTTCGGCAGCGGAGAAAATGAACCACTGAACGCCGAGTCGTTCCGTGTGCGCTCCAGGTCAGGCGGTGAGCAGGTCGACGTACGACCGACCGCTGAGTCGTGTTGAGCCGCGGAAATTGACAAGGCCCGACGAGCTTTTCGTGTTGCGAACCAAATCGTTTTTCAGAACATGGCTGGCACCGGATACGCAGGATGCGTGTGCGCTCAACAGCGCGCCTCCTGGTTTTTCCTCGTGTCTATGCTCCATGTGTCGAACCACGCGTTGATGTCGTTCACGGGCTCGCCGGTGAAAAACCGGAGAACCGTCCGTGTCCCCGAAAAAGAAAACCGAAGCCAATGAACTCATGATCGTCAACGACATTCCCGGCGAGGAATGTCGCATCGCTGTCATCGCCGACGGTCACCTTGAGGAGCTGTACACCGAGCGCACCTCCACCGCCACAAATGTCGGCAACATCTACAAGGGTCGCGTCATGAACGTCGAGCCCGCGATTCAGGCCGCCTTTGTCGATTTCGGTGAGGGGCAGAACGGTTTTCTGCACATCTCCGATCTTCACCCCAAGTACTTCCCGGATGGCGACCGCGTTGAGCGTGTCGGCAAGAAAATTCCCCGACGCGAGCGTCCACCCATTCAAGACGCCCTGCGCCGTGGCGATGAAGTCCTCGTCCAGGTTCTCAAAGAGGGCATCGGCACCAAGGGGCCCACGCTCACCAGCTACCTGTCTATTCCCGGTCGCTTGCTCGTCATGATGCCCGACATGGATCGCGTCGGTGTCTCCCGCAAGGAAGAAGACCTCCAGCGCCGTCGTGAAATGCGCGATCTGCTCGATTCCCTCGGCCTGCCTGAAGGCTTCGGGTTCATCGTTCGCACCG
Source organism: Phycisphaerales bacterium (assembly GCA_035550175.1). GTDB lineage: Bacteria > Planctomycetota > Phycisphaerae > Phycisphaerales > SM1A02 > DASZQE01. Next base: position 2,754 of record DASZQE010000055.1, read on the forward strand.
CCGGCGTCGGCAGCCCCAAGACCGAGCTCAAGCGCGATGCCGCCTACCTCACTCGTCTCTGGAAGGTCATGGAAAAACGCCTTAAGAAAGTGGGGGCGCCCTGCGAACTCTACCGCGAAAGCGATGTCCTCATCCGCACCGTGCGCGATGTCATGCGTCCTTCCATCCGTGCCATCATCGTCGATTCCGAATCTGCATTCCTCCGCGTGGAAACGTTCCTCAACGTCGTCAGCCCTCGCAGCGCGCCAAAGGTTGTGCTGTACCGCCGCCGTACGCCCATCTTCCACGCCTACGACATCGAGCGTCAGATCGAGCTCATTCACAGCCGCGAAGTGCCGCTTCCCTCCGGTGGGCGCCTCATTATTGATCAGACCGAAGCGCTCGTCGCCATCGATGTGAACTCCGGCCGCAGTCGCAGCGCGACCGATAGCGAAACCAACGCCTTTGAAACCAACCTCGAAGCTGCCGACGAAATCTGTCGTCAGTTGCGTCTCCGTGACCTCGGCGGACTTGTCGTGAACGATCTCATCGACATGCACTCGCGCCGCCATCGCCAGCAGGTCGAGGATCGCTTTGACCTGAACCTCAAGCGCGATCGCGCTCGCACCACGATGGCTCGCATCAGTGAATTCGGCCTGCTCGAAATGACTCGCCAGCGCATGCGTCCCAGTCTGCGCAAGGCGCATTTCGTCCCCTGCCCGCACTGCGGTGGCCACGGCGAAATTCGCTCTTCGGAATTCGTCGCCAGCGATGCCGCACGCCGTGTGGCATTCCTGCTCGAAGTGCCCCGCATTGATCGTGTGGAAATCGTCTGCTCGCCTCGCGTCGCTTCCGTGTTGCTCTCCACCAAGCGCCGCGAACTGGTCCGCCTTGAAGACGTCACCGGGAAGAAGATCGATGTGCGCGTCAGCGATGCCATTGCCACCGACCGGATCGACTATTACGCGTACGACGAGCGCAATGCGGACATCGACATCACGCAGCTTTCTCGCCAGAAGCCGCCCACCGTCGCGGACCTCGAGGCGGAGGCCGAAAGGCTTTCTGCGGGTGAAGTTTCAGAATCTGCACCCTCCAGCGACACCCGACGTCGTTCTCGCCGTCGTCGTCCCGAACCTGCAAATGCTGCGGAAATGGCCCTCGCAGGCGGGTTCGATGATTTGATCGACGACGATTCATTCAGCGATGATGACGATGGGTCCGACGATGATCAGCAGGATCAGACGGAAGCCTCTCACGATCCACAGGCCGCCGAACCTGCCGAAGGCGGTCGAAGAAAGCGTCGCCGTCGTGGTCGAGGTCGACGCAGCCGCATGAATCAGCAAGGCGACGCTTCACTCGCACCGGATGCCCAATCCGCTCAGCCGCATCCCGCCGAAGATCATGTTGATGAGTCCAATGGGCATGCCGAACCCTTCGGGTCGCATGAAAACGGAACGATGCCTTCAACGGCTGATCTTCCGTTTGTTTCGGATGTTCCGCCTTCCTCCGACCAGATGTGGGAAGTCCCCGCATCTGAGCACAACCTTGAAGAGCCCACAGTCTTTGTGCCGCAGGATCCCGGCGCCAACCAGAACGATCAGGTTGAAACCCTTCCCGCCACGTCTGGTCAATCGTCTGCCGGAGATCAACACGCCACTGCACCCGAAAATCAGTCCGATGCGCAGGGACGCAAGCGTCGCCGCAGGCGTGGACGTGGCCGTGGTCGTCGCACGGATGGCGCGACGCCTTCCACACACGCAGGTCAGCAGCCTGCACAGCGTGATGAAGCTCAATCTTCCAATCGCATGCGACCCGATGATCGCCGTGGCCGCGAGCCGCGCCGTGATGACCGCGAACACCGCCGTGGCGGTCGTGGAAGGCGTGGGCGTGGTGGCCGCGATGCCAATCGCGACACCCAATCGCGCGATGTGAATGGCGAGCGTGGTCGTTCCGCCCAGTCGTTTGATGCAAACCGTCGCCCCGCATCGAGTTCGCAGCCGGCACCATCACTGCCCGTAGGCAGCGTCGCCGAAGCCAAGCCTCGCCGAACGTTGTATGGCCGTTACGGTCGCGCATCCGCAATCGCCAAGACCAGCACCAAGTCAACCGATGAGTAATGGAGTACAACTGAGCCGATGATTCAGCGAAGGCTGATTGTGCTTGGGTCCGCTGGTTCCATCGGCGTCAATACGCTCGAGGTCGTTGAGCATCTGCGCCGCACTGGTGCTGCGAAATTTGAAATCGTCGGCCTTGCAACCGGCTCCAATGCCGCCCTGCTCGCTGAGCAGGCACGCCGTTTTAATGTCAGCGCCGTGGCGATTGCAAGCCACGACCGGAACGATGGCTCGCTTGACGGCATACCCAACCTGCTGTGCGGACCTGACGCGGCCATGCGGCTCGTTCAGCAGGTCGCGCAGCCCGGCGACATGGTCGTCGGCGCGATGGTCGGCTCCGCCGGCATTCCTGCCACGCTCGAAGCCATCAATCGTGGTTGTGATATCGCGCTTGCGAACAAGGAAACACTTGTCGCCGCTGGTGAGATCGTCATTCCCCGTGTGCATGAAACCGGAGTCGCACTGCTTCCCATCGATTCCGAGCACAGCGCCATCTTCCAATGCCTCCTCGGCGGACGTTCAATGAACGAAGTCCGCAGGCTCGTCATCACCGCATCCGGCGGTCCCTTCCGCACCTGGACGGAATCCCGTATCGCCGAGGCCACCGTCGAGCAGGCTCTCAATCATCCGACGTGGAGCATGGGCGCGAAGATCACCATCGATTCCGCGTCCATGATGAACAAGGCTCTTGAAGTCATTGAGGCTCACTGGCTTTTCGGTCTCGATGAATCTCGGATTGATGTCATCATTCATCCGCAGTCCACCGTCCATAGCTTCGTTGAGTTCGTGGATCACTCCGTGCTCGCACAGCTTGGTCCGCCTGACATGAAGACCCCCATCCAGTACGCCCTCACCTGGCCCGCTCGCGCTGCCGGTTGCTCGCAAAGCATGGATTGGACCAGGCTCCGCTCCCTTGAATTCGAGCAGGTGGATGCACGGAAGTTTCCCGCCGTTTCAATGGCCCGCGAAGTCATCCGTCTCGGCGGAACTGCCGGCGCAATCTTCAACGCAGCCAATGAAGCCGCCGTCGCAAATTTCTTGGCTCGCAGAATTCCCTTCGGCATGATCTATCGCCTCGTCAGGGAATCGCTTCATGAATTGCCGGTGAAGCCCGTCACGTCCATCGACGACGTTTTTCTCGCCGATTCCGAGGCGCGTCGATTCGTTGAGACCAGGTGCAGCGAATTCGTGCAATCGCACGGCTCAATTCGCCGGGCCGCCGCAGCCGCCGAAAATCACTGAATCTCCCCGCACATTCATCAGGTTTCTCCACAATGGTCGAATTGACACTGCAAATTACGGCATCTCACGCCTCCGACCGCCGATGCATGAATGGCCCGCGGCAGGTTGATGGCAATACAATCTCCGCTCGAACAACGATCGCACTGAGAGTTGACTGAATGCTCACCACTATTCTGAATGTCGCGTTGATGATCTTCGGCTTCGGCCTGCTCATTTTTGTCCATGAGCTTGGCCACTTCCTCGCCGCCCGATGGGCTGGCATTCGTGCAGAGGCTTTCGCCATCGGTATGGGGCCGGTGGCTTTTTCTTATCGCAAGGGCATTGGTTGGAAGCTCGGATCAACCGCGCCTGAATATGAAAAGCGCGTCCGTGACTTCTTGAAGTCCGATGCGGTCCATTCCGATAAAGCCGCAACCGGCAAAGAGCTGACTCAATCCCAGTTCTTTGCCATCGGCGATAAGCTCGGTCTTGGCGAAACCGAATACTCCATCCGCTATCTCCCCATCGGCGGGTTCGTGAAAATGCTTGGTCAGGAGGACGCTAACCCCAACGCCGTCTCCGATGATCCCCGCAGCTACGGCCGCTGCCCCGTCGGCAAGCGCATGGTCGTCGTCTCTGCCGGCGTCATTATGAACCTCATTCTCGCCGTCATCCTGTTCATCTGGTCTTTCATGATCGGTGTCGATTTCGAAGCGCCGGTCATCGGTGCGGTCGCCTCCCATTCGCCCGCATCCGACGCCAAAGCGGTCGAGGCAGAGAAACTCGGCATCACTCGTCCCGGCATTCAGGTCAATGACACCATTCTCGCCATCAACGATGATACGGTGATCACCTTCGCCGACGTCAAGATCGACACCGCCATGGCTCGCGCTGATGAGCCGCTCACTTTCAAGGTTCAGCGTCCCGGCGTTAATGAAGTGCTCACGTTCAACATTCAACCTCTGAGAAACAAAGGCGAAGGCCTGCTCGGTGTCGGTGTTGCCCCATCTCAATCGACCACGCTTATTTCCACTTCGCAGAAGCAGACCCTCGAAAAGCATCTCGCCAAGGTTGGTCTCGACGCCGCTGGTGTGAAGCCCGGCATGAAGCTCGTTTCTGTGAACAACACTCCCGTTTCCGTTCTTTCCGAGGTCCAGCAATTCATTGACGCCTCACACGGCAATCCAATCGAAACTCAGTGGCGTGCCGTGGACAAGCAAGGTGAACCCGTCGGTGATCCAATCTCCGCACAGCTTGAAGTCCACCCCGACTTCTCGTACTTCGGCGACCCCGATGTCTCCGTCGATCATGGCTTGCTTGGCCTTCCCATGCTGATGAAAGTGCAGGATTTTCAGGACGACAGTCCCAACAAGGATGTGCTCAAGGTCGGCGATGTCATCATCGGCTGTGCGGATGTCGCCTACCCGCGCATCAGCCAGCTTCAGCAAGTCATGAAGGCCAACGCCGGCAAGTCCGTCAGCCTTCAGGTTCTCCGTGATGGGCAACGATTGAACCTCACCGGCCAGGTGGAACGCAAAGGCGTTTTGGGAATCAATCTTGAATCTGCTTCCGACACGCTCATTTGTGCAAAACCCTACGATCTCGACCAGCATCCCAGTGATTTCGTCGGCGAGCCTTCCCACGATGATCCCACGCCAGTAGCTCCGCTGAATCTCTTCGCCGGCACGAAAATCCTCGCGGTCAATAACCAACCCGTCTCCACGTGGTCGGAATTTCGCGCCGCTCTGCTGAACGCCATCAAGCCCGATGGGCAATCCACCCTCACCATTTCGCTTCAGCCGCCTCAGGACAATGCCCCGGTTGAGCAGCATGAAATCACGCTGACCGATGCCGATGTCCGGAATCTGCATTCTCTCGGGTGGTCGCTTGCAGTTTCACCTGAAGTCTTCGAGCCTCACTACGTCACGCTCACCGCAGGCGGAAATCCTCTCCGCGCCATCTCTATGGGCATCAACGAAACCCGCAAGTCCATTCTCGGCGCGTATCTGACGCTTGATCGTCTCGTCCGCGGCACCGTCGGTGTCGATCAGCTTCGCGGTCCCGTCGGCATCATCCACATGGGTGCCACTATCGCTGATCGCGGCTTCATGTACCTCGTGTTCTTCATGGGCATGATCAGCGTCAACCTCGCCGTCATCAACTTCCTCCCCATGCCCATCGTTGATGGCGGACTCTTTCTCTTCCTCGTCTACGAGAAAATCAAGGGCAAGCAGCCCTCCCTCATCTTTCAGAACGTCGCCACCATCATCGGGCTTTTCATCATCGGTACCGTCTTCATCATCACTTTCTACAACGACGTCACACGCCTGTTCTCCTGATCGCATCACCCGTTCCGCATGACAAGCAATCGCTCCTCCGTCATGTCCCGGATCGCCGATCGCACGCCCTCCCGCCCGATCCCCGAATCCTTCACGCCGCCATACGGCATCTCGTCCGCGCGCGTCGAAGGCACGTCATTCAAAACCACCGCGCCGACCTCCAACCCCTTCCACGCCCGCATCGCGTGATCCAGCCGGTTCGTGAACACGCCCGCCTGCAGTCCGTAATGCGAATCATTCACAACCTGCATCGCCTCGCTGAAGTCCGTGAACTTCTCAATAGCCATCACCGGTCCGAACGCTTCCTCGCTCCACAGCAAGCATGTGTGCGGCACGTTCTCCACGATGCTCGCCGTGTGAAATGCTCCCGTCCGCTCCCCACCGCATAACAGCGTTCCGCCTGCGCTCACCGCACCTTTCACCCAGTCCTCCACTCGCCGCGCCGCCGCTTCGCTGATCATCGGCCCAACCGTCGTTCGTTCATCCTCCGCATCCGCACTGAACAGTCCCTTCGTTTTCCGTACAAGTGCTGTCCGCATCGCCTCATAGTTCGAACCGTGAATCAACACCCTCTGCACGCTGATGCACGACTGCCCCGCCTGTGTGAATGCCCCGGCCACAATCCTGTCCGCCACCTTCTCCACCTCCACGCCTTCATCCACAACACATGCTGCATTCCCTCCCAGTTCCAGCACTACGCGCTTCTTCCCAGCATCCCGTTTCACCTTCCATCCCACCTCCGCCGACCCTGTGAATGAAAGCAGTTTTACCCGCTCATCCTCCACCAGCACGTGCGCATCCTCATTCCTGCACGGAACCACGCTGAACGCGCCGCGTGGCATCCCGAGCTTTGCCAGAATCTCTCCCAGCATCAGCGCGCTCACGGGAGTCGCCGGTGCCGGCTTCAGCACAAACGTGCATCCGCACGCAATCGCCGGCGCAACCTTGTGCGCCACCAGATTCAGCGGGAAGTTGAACGGAGTGACGAAACTGCATGCGCCCACGGGCACCCGCATCGAAACCGCTTCCATTCCTGCGTTCGCGCCAATCGAATCCAGTCGCATGTACTCCCCGCCGATGCGAGTCGCTTCTCCCGCCGCAATGCGGAATGTTCCGATCGCCCGCAGCACTTCCGCACGCGCCGCGCGTATCGGCTTTCCCGCCTCTTGCATGATGATCCGCGCAAACTCCTCGCTTCTCGCTCCAAGTTCATCCGCAATGGTTCGCAGCGCATCCGCTCTCTGCGCTCCGCTCATTTTCCGCATCGCGCCTTCAGCGTCTGTTGCGCCAGCGATCGCCTCCTTCAGCAGCATCTCGTCTGCAAGATGTACGCTCGCCATCTCCTGTCCCGTCCACTTGTCCGTGACCGCAAGCGTTCCGCTCGCACGCTTCTCAATACCCGCCAACCACATCGGCATCGGATTCTTCATGGCTGCTCCTGTGCGTCACCCGCGCACCGTCTATCCTACGATCATCCAGGACAGGTGACCCATGCCCCAACTCAGAACCGCACTCGTGACCGGCGCAGGCTCCGGCATCGGACGCGAAGTTTCGCTCCTTCTCGCTGCACAAGGCTGCACCATCATCCTCGTGGGACGCACCATCTCAAAACTCCGGGAAACCGCTCGTCTCATCACCGCGCTCAACGCCCCTGCGCCCTCCGTCTACGCCGTTGATCTCGCCGACATCCCCGAAACCGAAAAATTCGTCTCCCGGATTCTCGCGGACCCGAATCACATTGATCTCCTCGTCAACAACGCCGCTGTCGCACCATATCGTCTCTTTCAGCAAGGCACGGTCCAACACTTCAACCACGCCTTGTCCGCAAATCTCATCTCCCCTTTCGTTCTCATTCGCGCCTTGTGGAGTTCCCTTCTTCAAAACAAGGGCTGCGTCATAAACGTCTCCTCAATGGCAACGGTCAGCCCGTTTCCGG
>DASZQE010000056.1:0-2669 GCA_035550175.1 Phycisphaerales bacterium
GCTCACGCTGGTGTCGAAGACGCGGCCGTTGATTTCGGTCACGCGAGAGATTTCGCGGGTGCGCTCGAACATGGTGCGATTGCGAGCTTCGACGAAGATGTGCTCGTGAATGTCGCGATCGCAGAAGTTGTGTTCATCGCAGAAGCACCAGGGGCGGCCGAATTCGAAGCCGAGGCTGACACTTCCGAAATCGAGGCCGACGCCGGCTCGCCAACCGACTTCAGGCGGGAGTGCGCACCAGCCGACGCAGTCGCCGCCTGAGCGCCAAGCGACCCATGCCGGTCCCCAGACAGTTCCCGGAGTCCAGCACCAGCCGTCGTCATCAATCCACGCCCAGCGACCGTAGTGGAAGCAGGCCCAGCCCCACGGTTCATCGCTGGTCCAGAGCCAGCCGCAATCATCGGAGTATTCCCAACGGCCAAGGGTGTAGGGACGCCAGCCGGGGGTCATGTCATTGGGATGCCAGACCCAGCCGTATTTGTCGGATTTGATCCATTCGCCGTAAGGGGAGAGTTGATCGTAGAAGACGGAGACATCGGAGACGTTCGTGCCTGCGGGCTGGGAGGCGGGTGCAGGGGATGGAGAGGATTGCGGCGGTGGGGGAGGCGAAGACACCTGCCATGCGGATGCGATGCCTGCGGGGACGAGCAGTAGTGATACAGCAAAGGCGTGCGAGAAGGAATGATTGAGGAATGCGCACATAGGAGACTCCTTTCATTTCCGTGGCGTGTTTTTCGTGGTTGGAATCTGCGCACGGACAGTTACGCGAGACATTTGTCTGCGGAGCTTGGTTGAACGCAATTGTTTTCAGGTTGGGGCGCGGCTCGCGGTGTGCATTCATGCGCTGGAGCAGCGGCTGTCGTTTGTTCTTGAATCAGACAGCGAGATTGAGAGTATTACGAGAAGGGCGAGAGGGGAGTTCTCTGTGTTCGCAGGGCTGAAATGTGCGAACGGAATGCGAATTGGTTGCAAGTGGTTGCAGGAGATGGGGAAGCGCAAGATGAGTGATGATCCGAAGGGAAGAAAAGCCAGAAAGCCGGACAGAAAAAAACTGAGAAAGAGGGGTTGAGCAAATGTGAGAGTTAGCCGGCGTGCAGGCCCTCACCCGCCTCGTCCCAAGAAGGACTCGGCACCCTCTCCCGGTGGGAGAGGGGCATGAGCACGACTCTCCGCTGAGGACGGTGGGCGAGTCGTGGCCCCGAGAAAAGAAAGCCAAACAGTCGTAAGCACAAACGGATTGCAGATATGCGGGGAGTTCACGCTGCTCATCAAAAGCAGTGACACACGGTGACCTGTGAAAACGAAGAATTGACGAGATATCAGCACAGAGCGCGCTTCGCGTCGCTCTGTGGCACCCGGCTCGAAGGTTCGCGGAGAGTCGTGGCACCGATCAAGGAAGATTGAGATATCAAAATCTGATTCAGCGCCAGGGCCGCGTAGCGGCCCGGCTATTGGGTAGCGCGTAGGGTTCGTGAAGAACACTGGATTCCTGCTTTCGCGGGAATGAGGATCACTGTTTCGGCTTGATCATCTGAGGATAGAGGAGGATGCGATCGTGGGCGAGGAGGATGAGGTCGTTGGCGCCGTCGCCGGTGACGTCGGCGATGATGGCGTCGGAGGGTTCGAACTCACGCGGATCGCCGCCGGAGAAAAGGCGACTTTCAAAGACCTTGAAGCCGAGGACGTAGAGCATTTTTTCGGCCTGGGTGAAGGTGAAGATTTCACACATCTGCTCGCCAGCGTCGAGAGCGACCATGTCGGTGAACCCATCAGAGTTCAGGTCGCCGGTAGAGAGTTCGTGCTCGAGACGGCGCTCCTCGGTGGTTCGCCATCCGGCGATTTCCTTGAGGCCGGTGTGCGTGCCGGAGAGACGGATGACGGCGAAGCCGGTGTTGTTGACGGCGAGGATGTCCTCTTCCTTGTCGCCAGCGAACGCACCGGCGTAGATTGAATCGGGACTGAAGCCCTTGATGTTGAGAGATTCGTCTTCCTGCCAACGGTCGCCGTTGCGTGAGACGATGACGAGGCGGGAATTTTCCTTGTCGGCAGCGACAATGCGATTGCCAAGGACGGTTGCGGAGACGAGCTTGGAGGTGGGATCCTTGACGTTGATCTGGCTGACAACCTGCCAGCCAGGGCTGACGCCAGCGGGCGGGCTGGTTTCGTACCGAACAGCGCGAACGAAGTTCTTGTCCGCGATGAGGAGATCGGGCTTGGAATCGCCATCCATGTCATAGACGGCGGTGTTGTCGGCGTTTGCGGCCTGGACGAGACCGAACTGGCCCATGTCCTTGGATTCCATGAGCTTGAAGCCCTTGTCCTGTGCGAGCAGCATGGTCATGGGTTTGTCGCGCGTGAGGAGGAGCAGATCGGTCTGGCCGTTCTGGTCGGCATCAATTGCGAGAATGGTGTCGGGTGAACGTGACTGCGAACCGAGAGAGATGGTTTCGCGCTCGCCTTTCATATCGATGAGGTAGAGAATGTAATCGCGGCCATTCTTGGCGACGACGGCGACATGCGGGCCATGCTCAAGGTTGACGAGATTCATGGCGACGGGGGTGTTGCCATCAGGAATGCTGAGGGGTTGCGGGAAGGGGATTTCGCCGTTTTCAAGATCGCTGCGACCAACGACGCCTTCTTTTTCGGAGAGGACGAAAAGCTCGGCGTCC
>DASZQE010000057.1:0-1579 GCA_035550175.1 Phycisphaerales bacterium
GCGCGGACAGAGGGGGCGCGCTGCAGGTGCATGAAAGTTACATCGTTGCGCAGGACGATCAGGGAATCGTGATCATTGATCAGCATGCGCTGCATGAGCGCGTGATGTTCGAGAAGCTCAAGGGTCGCATCGGACAGGGAACGCTGGAAAGTCAACGGCTGCTGATGCCTGCGGTGGTGCGTGTGGATGGCCGGCAGCGCGAAGTGATGGGCGAACTTGCGGAATTGCTGGAACGGCTTGGAATTGAAGCGAGCGAGATCGGGCCGGGCGAAATCGGCGTGCATAGTTTCACGACGCTGCTGATCGAGCGCGGCGTGGAGCCGGGGCAGTTCATGGGAGAGTTGCTCAGCCATGCTGTTGAGAAGGGATTGGACAAGAACAACACGGAGGGGGCGCTGCACGAAGTTTTGGACATGATGGCGTGCAAAGCTGCGGTGAAGGCAGGAGATAAGTTGACGCCGGGCGAGATCGATGAACTGCTGAAATATCGCGACCGGGTGGAGCGGAGCAGCAATTGTCCGCACGGCAGGCCGACGAGTTTGCGGTTGAGTCTTGCGGAACTCGAAAGGAAATTTGGGAGGCGGTGATTCGCTACGGTCCTGAAGATATGGAACTGCCTGGGGCGGATGAAGACGGGGCGGTTTGAATAGTCGATTTGGGTGTGAGACCAGAGAGCATTGCGGATTCGAGCAGTGCAAACAGGGCTATCGCGCATGTTCCGATGAGCATTGCAAAAACAATACTGATCAGAACACGCTTTCCGGTTGATTTGACCATCCACGTCAGCGCGACTGCCAGCAGGAATGTTGCGCATCCGATGAGATACGTGCTGATGGGGTCATTTCTGATCCACATGAGTAGCACCGGAATCTCAAAATTGAAATCATCGAACAATCTGGAAAACAAAGATGAGATCGTGAACGTGACGTAGCAGAATCCGAGCAAAGCGATGAACGGAAGGAGCAGAAAGAGATATGTCGTGCGAGGCAGTGGGGACTTCACCGGCAGATCAGGCGGAGAGTGAGGTGTCGTAGGCGGGGCTGCGTGTGGGAACATGGGAGGCTGAGGAATTGCCACGACTGATTCCTGTTGAACATGCGTGCGTTCGTGTCGGGTTCGTTCATTCTATCCGCCTGACACCGGCGGAATCAGGGCGAGCGTGCAGCCGGCGGTGAGCGGCGTGGCGGATGATGCGTACTGTTCATTCACCGCGAAGGCCAAAGCACGAGCATTTTGAAGCGCTGCAATGGGCGCGTGTCGGGCAGCGAGCAGATCAATCGCATCCGCAACAGTGGAATCGGCTGGGAGTTCAAGAATGAGCTGACTACAGCCGAATGCATCGCGCAGTTGCGCGAAAAGCAGAACCTGAATGTTCATGACGGAGGCGGACATTGATTTGCTCATGGCCAAGGCAGGAACCGGAGCTCGGCATTTTCCGGAATGGGTGAATTCTGCATGGGCATTTCAAGCAGGCCATGCGTGGGTGTGGTGTGTGCGATGTCGCCTGAACCAGCCCATGTTGGAACGATCGCTCGCCCATCGGTCTGGATGACGGCGGGACGAAACGCCCTGCGCTGCG
>DASZQE010000058.1:0-6661 GCA_035550175.1 Phycisphaerales bacterium
GTTCGTGATCGATTGGCCGGCACGAGTGACTCCTCTCAACGTGGAAAGTTTCAGGGAAACTCATCGACAGGCCATGCACGCGACTTCATGGACCTGTGCGAATCAATCAACGCAACCGCCATGCGTCTGATAATGGCGCAAATCCAGCCCCGCGGCGTCTCGCGCGATCGTGAAGAATCACCACATCATTTCGAACGGTGTTCCAGGGTTTGCAGCGCCACCGTGAGGCTTTCCACCTTCGCCCGGATAGCCTTTCGCTCTCGCATGCCGGGCCGATGTCCTCCGAATCGCACCGCGTAGAACGTGCGAGATAGATCGGCCAGGATTTCCGCCGCAGTCGGATGCGATCTCGCCAGCCGACGTGAATACTGCAGCGGAGGCTGCCACATAGGTTTGCTGAGCTTCGCTTCATCTAGCGCGTGCAAGGCATCCACGTAGAAACCCAGCAGCCGAAGCATTCGCTGGTATTCCGCGCCATGAACGTGTTGCAGGCTTCCTCTGCGATCAATGTCGCGCGTGCGGCGCATCAGCGTGATCAGCGCAACCACCGCCAGCACGATGCACAACGCGACGATGCCCATCCAGATGTACCCGCCCGGGCCGACGTTGAAAAAGTGGTTGACCGATGCCATCCAATCCTGCACGGACTTCACCATTCCAGCCAGGCGATCCGACCAGCCCAGTTGAAGTCGGTTCGTCAGGCTTGCTTGCGCTCCGCTGTCGAATTGCACAACGCTGTGCGTCCAGTTCTGCTGAAGATCGTTGTAGGTCCAGTTGAGTTGCGAAAGCAAATTGGCGTTCGCGCGGTGGTAAAGCGGAATGGCAGCCGGAGGCGTGGGGTCAAACATCGTCCATGTGTTCGGGCCGGTGCGGACTTCAACCCACGCATGGGCATTGGATTGAAGAATGTTGTAGTGCTGCGCGCTCTCGTCATAGTTGTAACCCAGGAATCCGATCACGATCCGCGCTTCCACGCCAGCACAATGGCACAGCGCAGTCATCCCAGCCGCAAAGAATTCGCAATGCCCGCGATGTGTCCGCAGAAGGAACGGAACCACCGGATCAATGATGTGCCCGTTGCCCGAATCCACGACGATGTCGCTTGTGTCCAGCGAGTACGAAAACTTCGATGAATGCAGGTAGTTCTCAATCAGCTTCGCCGCGCTCAGGTTGTAAGCCCATTCCTGCTCCCCGCCAGGTTGCTCGCCGATGGGCTCAAGAATCGACTCCTCCAGCTTTGTCACCGAGTGGTCATTGTCATCAATGAAATCCCGATTCCGCCAATCCGACACGGGTGTTCCCGCGATCAGGCTGTGTCGCGTTTCCTCGCTCGGCGCCAGGTCCGCGATGATTTCGTATGTCCGCGGGTTCGCATCGGATCGTGGAGTCTCGATCACTCCTGTTGCCGGGTAGTAGTCCACCTCGGGTTCATCGACATTGGATTCCGGCGCAGCAATCGATACCGCTGTCGCAACAGAAAACAGATTGTCGGTCGCAAATCGCGTATCGATGATTTCCTTGACAGGTTGTGTCGGCGTGATCGGCACGTTGCCCAGCGAAACCGGCGCGCTGTTCGGTGGGGGATTGATTGAAATGCGAACCGAATGGTGATCCGTCTCGATCCATTGTCCACGCCAGCGATACTGGTCCAGAACCGCTCCGCGAATATAGACCGGTGATTGAAAATGAATCGGTCGGCCGTCAGCCCCCAGGAATTGAACCGTCATCACACGCATCTGCGAAGTGGAGATGTGAGAGAACGATTGCAATGCCAGACGCGGCGAGAACCCTGAAATCTGCTCCGTTCGTCCAACATTCACCCGGCCCAGAAACTCCGCACCAAGTCCGCGCGGAAATGCCAGAAAAACGAACGCGCTGATCAGCAGGCCGCACACCGCCAGCGCAGCCGTCATCGTCCGTAGGTGCAGCATCGGATGCCGTCCGAAAATCGGCTTGACCGGCGGAAGCAGACGCTGCGCAGCCGGATTTCCCGTCAGCCGAATGTTCCGCGCGCGTTCAAATGACGTGTACAGTTGAAACGTCATGGCGACATACATGCCCAGCGCCGTATACACCAGCAGCAGAACGCCATTGAGCAAGTCGATCGAGCGGAACGTCGCCACCAGCATCAGCAAAAGCGTCAACGAAAGCAGTTGTGCGTAATCACGGGCCGACTTGCGCTCATACAGCTTGATCAAGGTCAGCAGCACTGCGAACCGCCCCAGCGCTCCCAGCACGTCGCCGTCGTGTTGCGCCAAGTCGCGCAGCACGTTCAGCGAAGCTCCGATCACCAGGATGTTGGAAACCCAGTGCGGCAGAGCCAGTTGCCATCGGCTTTCCGTCACGTACCAGCTCAGCACAGCCAGTGTCGCGGTCATCAGCAGCCACATCATGTCGCGCTGCGCCAATGAGACCGTGACGAGCGACAGCATCACCAGCATGAATGCGAAGAACGGGAATGAGCGAATCAGCCTCATGGAAGCGCCACCCTCGCCCTTCGGCTCGCTCCTGTAAACGCCGAGCTTGCTTTCGGCGCGTCTGCCGATTTTCGCTCAATCAGGTTCGGCAGTTGCCTTGCGTGGAGATACACAGCATCCTCTCGCCGTGCCGCCGGGTCGTGATCACCCACGTGAATCACCAGCAGTCCCGCTCGTTCAACATCGCGCAGCATCACTTTCGCCTGCGAGGGCGTCACCAGCGCCGTGTCGATGCCCGCAAGCGTCGCCAGCAGCTTCTGCTCATGCCAGTGCCCGCCTCGGATCGAAGTGCTGGGCATCTGGCTACCCGGCACATCCAGCCCGATTTCATACCCTGCGTTGTGCGCAGCGCGAATCACCGACGCAGCCAGGCTGATTGCCATCTCGCACAAATCTCGATCAGCGTCGCTGAGCGATTGTGCGGACCGTTCCGGAAATCCCAGGTCCAACACCACTCGAAGACGCGAAGGCATCGGCATCGTTCGGTCCACACAGATCATCTTGTCGAACTGGGCCGTGCGCTTCCACGAAATGTGCCGCAGACTGTCGCCTTGCCTGTATTCATGCAATCCGTAGTAATCATCATGGCCGCTTGCATGGTGCGTCACCCGCGTCCCGATCAGCGTCGGCGGGACCAGTGCGTTCAGCACCCGATGCTGCAGCGGGTGTGTTTCGGGATAGATCAGCGTGTGCTGCGGCTGCCGAATGATCATTGACCGCTCAAGAATCCCGAACGGAAATCTCGTGGAGATGCGCAGGCGATCAAACTGGGCTTCGCCTCGCGCTGTCGGCCAGAACACTGCTTCTCCGTGAACCGTTTCCTTCGGACCTGAATGCATCACCCATGCGGCGGTGGGGGGCATCCGTTCCTGCCACGCCAGCGGTCCGTTTGCAGCGATCTCGTTGATCTGCAGGTCAAACGCAGGGAAGATTTTTCGCTTGTTTCGCACCTCATACCGCACCATCAACGGTTGCCCCACGCTCCCGTGGTGCGGATCAAGCCTGCGCACGCGAATCCCCCGCAGCATCCACGTCGAGGCGATCATCGAAATCACAAGTCCCGCCGTCAGCACGCCCAGCAGCCAGAACAACAGATTGTTCTGGCTGTTCATCGCCGCCACGCCGACGAACAGCAGGAATCCCAGATACAGCATGCCGGAGGTCTTGAAATGAATGCCTGTCCTCATGCAATCGTCCCGCTGCAGCGCGTCACCCCGCCGCTCTGGTAGATCATTCGCAGCATTTCGTCGATGGCTGCATTCATCGCAGCGCCAATAGCATACGAGCCCGTGATTCGCGGGAGAAGCGCGAAGTCGCCGCGATGGCCGACTCCGCGTGCAACTTTGCTCACTTATCAATGGAATTTGTCGAATTGATCGTGAAAATCATCATCCTCAGCGGATTCGCCCGGTGCCAGCGTGATCAGCACCCAGGTTTTCTTGCTGTCGGACGGCAAGGTGATGTTCGTCTTCACTCGGCGATAGCCCTTCAGCGTGGCCTGCACTTCCCACTGCTCCTCAAGCCAGCCCGCGCCGAATCCCTGGATCGGGAACGTCACGTCGCCGTTTGAATTTGAAAGCATGCCTCCGTACATCTTGCGGTCGGGGCTCTGCGGATCGCGGAACGCGGCAACCCACACGCCCGAGATGCCCGGTTGCTGAATCCGCGGATCATCCGCCGCCATGAACGAAATTTCCGATATCGGCCCCTGAATCACTTTCGCGCGGAACGTGTACCCGCCGCATGCCGTCATCGCCATCGCCGTCAACATCAGCGCCGCACATCGAATCATGTTTGAAATCATCCGCATCATGGTGGCCTCCATGCCTCGTCAGCAGATCAATGCCCCGCTCTCAAGTTTCGCCGTTGTCCTCCGGCGTCTCTGAATCGCCTTGGTCAGATGCATCAACAGGCACTGTCGATGGTTCAGGCGTCAATGCCTGTTTCTCCTCAGTCGATGCCGTTGCTGAATCCGAAGTCGTCGGCTTGTCGCTCGCCTTCTTCTGCGAAAGTCCCTTCACATCCGGCAGATCATCCGTGCTCGCCAGACCGAACGTCTTCAGGAACTCACCGGTTGTTCCATACAGCATCGGTCGGCCGATCTCTTCCGCACGTCCGACGATCTTCACCAGCCTTCGCTCCATCAGGCTCCGCAGAATCTCGCCGCACGCCACGCCGCGGATCGCTTCAAGCTCCGCCCGCAGAATCGGCTGCCGATACGCGATGATCGCCAGCGTTTCCAGCGCCGGCTGGCTCAGCCGCGACATTTGCTTGTCCGCGTGCAGTTTCGCAAGCAGCGGTCCGAATGCAGGCAGCGTCATCAACTGCCATCCGCCCGCCAATCGATATGCGCGAAACGCCCGCTGTGATTGCTCATATTCCTGATTCAATGCTTCGATGGCAGTAGCCACCAGTTTCGTCGCGCCCTTTGCGGGCAGCCCGATCATGTCCGCAAGCCGACCTTCGCTCAACGGACGGTCCGAACTGAAAAGAAGAGCTTCGATCCGTTCCCCCAACGGGGCGTTCGCGCAAGGCTGGTCATTCTGTTCTGGTTTCATCTCGATCGATGTGGAACTGATTGTTGTCATGAGCTTCTCAGCCGATCCTTCAGCCGGTGATCACCTCAATCATATGCCGCCGCGCTGTGATGCAGACTTCGACATGGCCAATTTCGCCAGTGCGCGCTTTTGCGATCGTTCAATCTCAGAGAGATTCTTCCCGCCTTGCGCCACTTTGCCATTCGCTTCTGCAAGTTCTTTCTCAGCCTCGGAGCTCGAAAGAGATTCCGCCGGCGTCGCACGATCCGTCAGCAGCGTCAGCGTCTCGCCGCTCATCTGCGCAAATCCCTCTTCAACCAGAAACCACCGGCTGCCGCCCTGCTCAAAATCCAGCCGCAGCGATCCGATACCCAGCCGCGTCAGCAACGGCGACCGGCCCGCCAGCACGCCCATCTGCCCGTCCCACGCCGGAAATGACGCATACGTCACTTTCTCGTCAAGAACCGAGGCCACCGGCGTCACAATTGTGCAGCGAAATGTCTTCGACACGCGAACCTCCAACTTTCAATCCCGCAGTGTAACGCTATTCGCCCCGCCTCAAAAGCCGAGATTTGCCGTCCCATCCCGTGCCGCCTCCGCCCGGCAGGCCAGCTCGGAATTGCGAAACGCCGGCTCATCCGTCACCTCTCGCACCAGGCAATCCGCCACCCACCTCGGAATATCGACCTGCTCGTTTGCATCCGCCAGCTCAACCTCCGCCAGCACCACGCCGAGCTTCTCAAAAACATCAATCTCCCACACCACGTCTCCGCTCGGAACACGGTGCCGCACCTTCGTGAGCCTTCGTCCCAGCGTGCTTGGCCACCACGTCTCAAACTCCTCCTTTGAAATCTCTCGCTCCTGCTCCACACGAACCAGCCCATCCCCCTGCTTGATCGTGTGAATGTGCTGCACACGCCCGTCGCGATGTGTGATTCGCCGCAATCTCCCCGGTCGAATGCTCATGCCGGCCGAATCGCCCCCCATGTATCCCTGCTCAATTCGCAGCACTTCCGCGCCCTGCGGAATGCTCGGCACTCCGCTCAACAGATACTTCCGTTCGATTTCCAGATGAACACAATCATCGCTCATGCAGGGTTTCCTGCACGCATCCTCCCGACCATCGGCCCGTTGTCAACGTGTCACGAAGCCGCCTTTTTGTTCATCGCGCTCATCGCCAGCCCCGCCAGGTCGCGCATGCCCATCGGCAGGTCACGGTCATCCAGCAGTTCCGTGAACGCCTTGATCAGCGCACGATCCGACTGCTGAGAAATCCGCCGTCCATGCCGCGCAATCGCCGCCGCAATCGAAGCTGTGTACAACCGCGCAGCCAATCTCCGCTCGGACGATTTCGACGCCACCACGCGCATCGTCTTGAATACCGCCTTGGCTCGCACCAGATGCTCCAGCGGCGTTGCAGGATCCGTCAGCATTGCCACGGCGCTTGAATACTTGCTGTCAATGTCCCGCGCAAGCCAGTCCGCATAGGCCATTGCCGGATCATTCAGCGCATCAATCACCCATCGGAACGGATCGGAAATCTGTGTGGGATGACCGTTTTGGTTCATGGCACAACTCCCAGCGAATCCCACAACGCCCGCAATTCCTCCTCCACTTCGTCTTTGTCCGTCACGGTGCTCGAAACTT
>DASZQE010000059.1:0-1781 GCA_035550175.1 Phycisphaerales bacterium
TGGGCGATCGCGCCGGCGGGCATCAGCCAACTGTAGATGAACGTAATTGCAAAGATGATTCCGAACACAAAGAGCACCGCGGCGGCGAGAAGAAGGCCGGCGTTGCGGAATTGGCGCGTGGCCACCTTGCGCGGCGGCGCATTGAGCACGTGAGTCCAATCAAGAGCGCGGGATTGTTCGCATGCTGGGCACGCGAGGTCTTTCGTGCCTGCTGCGAGCTCATCGTATGTTCGTCCGCATGCGAGGCACGGTTTGCGAGCGCGAATAGCCTTTGAGGTGTTGATCCACAGCTTGTGGAGCAGCAGAAGCGTCAACACCAGCGTGATGTTGATGGCGATGACTTCGGGAATGAATTTATGTTCCGGGTCGAAGAATTTCCACAATGCGATGAGGACGATGAATCCCGACAACGCCCCGACGCCGATTGCCAGCCATGTCTTGAGGGTTGCGAATTGCTCCTGGAGCGAAAAAGTGATGAATGCATGGCGGGCGCGATTCGGGCCGACGCCGATCGGTGCGAGCGCCCACATCCACGAAAGCGCGATGATGACGCCGAGCACATCCGCGGAGTAATCAAGCCACGAGACACTGCGATTGAGTCCGGGGATGCCTTGCGTGACCTCGTCGATGCCTGCCCAGCAGACGACGGCAAGCGCAACGAGCCAGCGGGAGCGAATCCACTGCGTGAACCACAACAGCATGGTGCATGAAGCCATCGCGAGCACGTGAATGGTTTTGTCGGATGCGGGCACTTCGGGGCCGAATTTCAGATTCGGCCAGTGCGTGCCGGTGGTTTGCGCGAGCCAATAGAAAAAGAAGGCGATCCGCCAAGGGCGGAAAATGCGGCGATTCCGCTCGGCGATTGCCGGATTGTGCAAGAGGGGGTCAGGATTGCGCGGCGCTGACACGCGAGGCTCGCTTGATGGTGTGGATTTCGACGGGTTCGCCGGTCATCGCCGGTTGCTGTGGAGAAGCAGGTGTTTTTCGTGGTGAAATGCTTGGAGTGGAAGCATTTTGACTCTGCGAAATGGACATGGGGATTCCGGCTTCCGCGAGGTGTGCTGCGGTGGCGGGTTTTGGTGCGCTCGCAGACTTTTGCGGCGGAAGCGGAGCGGAAATCGGAACGGGCTTGGTTTCGACAACCTGTGCAGAAGGCACAGGCAACTTGGCCGGTGCCTGCTGAGCCTTGGCGAGATTCGCAGCCAATCGTTGCGTCCATGTCTGCATCAGATCATCCGCGAGCATTCGATAGTCCGCTGCGCCGGGGCAGTCGGCTGCGTAGTCAAAGATGGTCTTGCCGAAGCTCGGCGCTTCAGCGAGCTTGATGTTCCGGCGAATGGCGGGACGAAGCACGCGGCAGTTTCGCCAGGGCACATCGGTGTTCGCAGCCTGCTCAAAGAAGGATTCGAGGTCGGTGACGATTTCCTTCGCGAGCGTGGTCTGGCTTTCGTGCATGCACAGAATGATGCCCGCGACCTGCAATTTCGGATTCACGCTCTGGCAGACCAGACCGACGGTTTCGAGCAGTCGGCCCACGCCCTGCAGTGCGAGGAAGTGCGCCTGCATGGGGACGATGACTTCCTGCGCAAGCGCAAGCGCATTGATGGTGAGCAACCCCAAGCTCGGCGGGCAATCCATCATCACCACGTCGTAACGATCCAGCACGGGCAGAATCTTCTTGCGCAAAATACTCTGACGATCGTTCAAGCTCGCAAGCTCGGTTTCGGCGGCAGCGAGATCGACTTCGGCAAGGATCGCATCAAGGTTCGGCCGGGCATTCA
>DASZQE010000060.1:0-3925 GCA_035550175.1 Phycisphaerales bacterium
ATGGGAGAATCTCCACGGAAACATTGAAAGAATGAAGGGAAGCGATTTGGACACGCCCGGTAACGAAAAATGAGTGAAAAGAAAAGATGAATTCACTCAGATGCGGAGTACACTTTATCCACATTCAGGCGGATCAACGAATGCCATTCAGAATCGGTAAAACATGGATGATTCTGGCTGTTCCTGTTCTGTTGTGGAACGATCCGCACGCTTGTGCCGCTTGCCGAAGGTACACCCTGCAATATGAAACGGTGCCGTGTTTCTTTCCACTGGCGGAAGGGCATGGAATTTCTGAAAACGGGTTGGTGACGGGCCGCTATTCCTGCACCGGAGGGAACTATCATCCGTTCATCTGGAATGGACGTGATCCGATTTCGCCGATCGCTTTACCCACTGGTGTGGGAGAAGCGGAAGGGATTGCGATTAATTCCCAAGGTGTTGTTAGCGGAAGAACAGCGGAATCGAATGGCGGAACATATCGACCATTCTGGACTGTGAATGGGATGATTCAGATTCTGCCACAACTTCCGGGAGCCTTTGCGAGCGAAGTTACGGGGATGAATGAGGATGGCCTGATTTGTGGATACTCGTCAACAAGCCCAACGCTCAGCGCAGCAATCTGGAATAACGGACAAGTATCTCAACTACGTGGATTTTCCATGCGGCCAAGTTCTGTCGCAAATAACATAAATCAGAATGGCGATATTTGCGGATGGATGGGAACTGTGGCGGCGGGAGCATTTCCTGCGCACGCATTTGTCTGGCGAAACGGAAAAGTGACGGACATCGGGGTGCTGGCGGGGGCGAACAACTCGCAGGCGACGGCGCTGAATGATGTCGGGCAGGTGGCGGGGCGGGCGACGTTCGGCACTTCCGCAACGGGATTCACGCAGCGTGGATGGTTCTGGGAGGAGGGAACAGGAATGGTGGAACTCTGCACGGAGTGCACGCAATCGTATGTGTATGACATGAATGATGCGGGACAGGTGGTGGGATTTGCAGGAATTCCAAACGCTCCGCTGGTTGGCGCCGCATCGATCTGGGAGAAGGGAAAGATGCGGTTGCTGGGGACGATGACGGACTTGCCGACGGGGATGCTACTGCTGCATGCCTATGGAATCAACAACGCTGGACAGATCACCGGCGACGCGATGAACCTGAATGGGAATGGAGATTTATTCACCTTCATCCTCACGCCGATCCCCACCCTTGCAGGCGACACGAATTGCGATCACGTGGTGAACATCGATGACCTGACGGCAGTGATCCTGCATTGGGGCAGCGACAATGAAGATGCGGATGTGAACGAGGATGGGGTGGTGGACAGCGGGGATTTGATGGAGGTGATTGCGAACTGGTCAATGGAGGATGGAGGGTGATAGGCATGAAGCATAGGGGAATGAGAAGATGATGAACCCCAGAGACACAGAGAAGAATAAGGAGAGAGAAGGCCATAGGTCTTGGCCAAAGAGCAGACAGAAAAGGGACGAAGAAAGAAAGAGCAAGGCGGGAGCAGATGAGAAAAGAGGAAATGAGAAGAGGGAAGAGGGAGGGCGGAGATTGAGTGTCAGCTATCGGCTGTCGGCAAGAGAAGCAGAAACGCAATATGCAATAGGGCGGGCGAAGATTAGTTTGTGTCGGCGGGTGGTGATGGCGGGCCGAGGCGCATGACGAGGCGGAAGCCGAGGGTTCCGGAGGTGGCTTTGGAGGTGATGCCGTTCTGGCCGTAGAGCATGAACATTTCGCGGTAGTTGAAGCCGCCGTTGCCCCAGGAGCCGCCGGCGAATTCGCGGAGGTCGCGGGACTGCATCCACCAGGCGTCGAGCCATTCGGAGAGTGAGCCTGCGAGATCGAAGACGCCGAGGTTTGATTCATCGATGGGAAAAGACATGACGGGCTCGATCTGGGGCGTTGCGCGGGCGAAGTTGGAAGAAGCCCACCAGGGGCGGAAGTGATCGCCCCAAGGGAACTGGTTGTCGCTTGAACTGCCCCAGGCGGAGAGCCATTCCTGATGAGAGGGAAGATCGAAGTGGACATCGCGGCCGGCGGCGCGAGCGCGGCGCGTCATCCAGTCGGCATAAGCCTTGGCGTCATGCCAGTTGACGCAGGGGACAGGCCAGTTGGGTTGGAGTTCTTCGCCGGGGTTATATGTTCCATCGGGGTTGCGGCCGAATTCAGGGATGCCGGTGGTTCGCGGGACGAGCATGGGAGTCGAGGCGTTCTTGATTGCTGCAAGTGTTTCGGGATCGTTGAGGAACTCGAGATACTCGGCGACGGTGACCTCGCGGCGCATGATCCAGAGCGGGCGCATCATCATGGAGAGTGAATCGGGCAGGCGGACGAAATTTTCGGGCGTGGAACCGAGCGGGAGAAGGTTCCAAGGCGGAGCTGCGGCGTTGGAACGAGCATCGGATTCGCGGGTGATGATGGGGATGCGGAGGGGTTCGTAGTTGTCGGCGAGGAGGAGCGCGATATATGTTCCGCGATCGAGGGGATGATTTTCGATGGGCGCTGTTCCGAGGAGGGAGGCGTTGCTGAGGAGCAGGGGTTTGCTGGTGATGCAGAAGCGGAGCGTGGGCGGGATGACGAGATCGGAGGTCTGGCCATCGTGGTAGATGGTGATGACTCCGCCGAGCCCTTGAATGGCAGAGGCGGGATCGGCGATTGTTATGTTGAGGGATTCAAGAGATGGGCCGGTGAGGGTGATGGGATCGGGGATGCCGGGGTGCGCGAACTTATATGTGTGTGTGGTAGGTTGCGAGGTTGCGGAAGACAGATGGGAGAGATCATAGAGTTCACGAATGGGCTGGTTATCGATGGAGACGAGGCGATCAAGCGGACGAATGGGGCCGGGTGCGGAGGTGACGAGAAGGGAGTTGCGGATAGGGAAGGAATTGACCGCGAGGACGATGGCGTTGGGATCGACGAGGTGCTTGCCATCGAGGATGGTGAGCGCGAAGTTGCGAGTGAGGTCGGCGGTTTTGGCGGGGTTGGGATCGTTGAAGGGAATGGGGATGAGGCGAGGCTCGCCATCGGGGAGGAGTTCGGATTGCTCGACGAGGCGGAAGAGGTGGACTTGGGTGTTGGGCGGGTCGGTGTGAATGGTGATGGGGAACTGGTCGATGAGTTCGCCGGCGAGGAGGTTGCCGGGATCGTTTTCGTGAACGAGATTCTGATAGAGGTTGCGAGCGAAGCGATCGCCTGAAGCTTCGGCTTCGCGCAGGCGCGCGAGGTAGAGTTTGGCGTAGAGGAGCTTTGCGGAGGGTTCATCGACACCGAGGCGTTCGGCGGAGGCAAGGAAATCCAGCGCCTGATGGAAGGCGGCTTCGTGCTGACTCTGGGCGCGGAGGAGTTGCTGTTCGCGGCGTTCAAGTTCGAGCGCGCGATCCGGGGCGTTGTAGCGGTAGAGCCAATTCTCGACATCGGCGAGTTCATTCTGGCGGAGACGAGTTTGCGACACTTGGTCGGTGTATGACTGGACCAACTGCGTGGCCTGTGCGAGCGCGGCAGAGATGTCGCGTTCGTGCTTGAGACGAGCGGAGTGGCGCTGGACAGCGATGAAGGTCAGGAATGCGAGCGCGGTGATGAGTACGAGACCAAGCGCGGTGGCGAGCGCGGGGTGTCGAGCGGTCCACATGCGCGCGAGACGGAGACGTGAAGGCGGACGAGCGCGAATGGGGCGGAAGGCGAGGAAGGCTTCGAGGTCTTCAGCGAGGGCCTGCGCGCTCTGGTAGCGGCGATCGCGATCGGACTGAAGCGCGGTGGCGAGGATGACATCGAGATCGCCTCGAAGATCGGGGCGGAGCGCGGCGAGCTCGCGCGGCGGCGTGTCGGTGATGCGGCGAAGCGCGTGCGTGAGCGGGAGGTGATCAATGGGGTGTGGAAGTTCGCCGGTGAGTGTTTCAAAGAGGGCCGCGCCGAGGGC
>DASZQE010000061.1:0-3560 GCA_035550175.1 Phycisphaerales bacterium
TCCCTGAAGTTTTTCTTCAATAAGCACGGTGTCGGCTGCGTTGCCGAACTCGCGCTTGACGAACATGCGCTCAATCGCCGCCAACGCCTCCGCCTGTGTGTTGCAGACGATTGCGCCTTTGCCTGCAGCGAGGCCGGAGGCCTTCACGACGCATGGCTCTTCATGGGCGCTCACGTAGTTGTGAGCAGACTCGTAGTCTGAGAATTGGCGGGCTTCGGCTGTGGGGATTGCGGCAGAGCGCATGAGCGTCTTGCTGAACGCCTTGTCGAACTCGATTCGCGCGGCTTCCTTGGTGGGACCGAAGACGATGCGACTGGGAGTGCGGAGCGCATCGGACAGACCATCGGCAAGCGGAGCTTCAGGGCCGATGATGATGAAGTGAATGTTGTTTTCGTTGCACCAGCTGTTGATGCGAAACGCATTCTTGCTGGTGAATTCAAGGTCACAGAGTTGCGCGATTGACGCGATTCCTGCGTTTGTCGGCGCAGAAGCGAACAGCTTACCGAGGCGCGGGGACTGGCAGAGTTTCCACGCCAAAGCGTGCTCGCGGCCGCCGTTGCCGATGAGAAGGACATTACAGGAATCAGGGATTGAGGGCGTTCGGGCCATGGGAAGTGGAGTGTAGCGAGTGCGAAACCGCATGAATCGGACGGGATTGGGGCATCAGGCCTGTGGTTGTGAGTTGAAATTTGACATGAAAACGGGGTGATTATTGGCAGCGGTCGTTGGACCTGCAGTTTGAGCGGAAATGAAATGGAATAGTGCTTGCTGTTGCCGAAGAGAGATGTAGAGTTAGTGATTCCAAAATTTCGGGGACTGTTCGGCGACGGTGCGTGTCGTAGATATTAGACCTTCCACGAGCGAAAGTTTGATTGCGGTTTGATTGGAGATTGAAGGTAGACGATGACACAGAAGGTATCGCCAAGACGTCTTGACGAGACACAGTCGGGTGACTGCTACGTGGAGGGGCGGAGCACAGTCGTGATACCTACAAGACCACACGAATCACCGGCGACGCAGAAACAGGCGTCAAGCGCGGAAGACCAGCGGAAGGCCTGTTCAAAGGAACAGGCCAAAGAGCTGGACTGGCAAGTGATGAATGACGCGACGACATGCATGAGGCTGCGGGGACCGGTGGGTGGGCAAGAAGCCAGGGGTTGCGGGGAGTAAGAAGAAGGCAATCGAAAACGGGGATGAAGGGTGGAGGGTGAAGGTGCGCGCCGGCAATCGTGCGTGAGACGCCAACCTGCTTAGAATGTGCGGCTTCACAGGGTCACAGCACATGAAAGACACCCAGGGAGCGACGAGAGACCGCAGAGCAGCAAGCCCAGCAGGACATCAGCGCGCAGCGGTGGAGGTGGAAGTGATGGCAGGGACTGGAGCGAGGGAAGACATGATGCAGGGTGGTTCAAGACGACATACAGCAGTGCTGATCACCGGCGCCGGGGGCGAAGTCGGCCATAGCCTGATCGACCGCATGTACGCCGCAGGCCGGCGCGACATTGTCGCGATCGACATTCGCGAACTCGATAAGACTCATCGCGAGCGCTGCAAGGAAAGCTACGTCGGCGACATCTGCGACACCGCGTTGCTGGGACGGCTGCTGGCGATGTACGAAATCACGGAGATGTATCACCTTGCAGCGCTGCTCAGCACGCGCGGGGAGTTCACGCCGGAGACCGCGCATGAAGTGAACGTCAGCGGAACGCTGAGCCTGCTGCACCTTGCCGCTGAGCAGGCGCGAAGTCACGGGCAAAGGGTGAAGTTCGTGTTCCCGAGTTCGATCGCGGTGTATGGCATGGGCGGACTTGAGCGGAAGCGAAATGCCGGTGCGGTGAAGGAAGACGAATATTGCCAGCCGACGACGATGTACGGCTGCAACAAGCTGTATTGCGAGCACCTCGGACGGTATTACGCCGAGCATTACCGGCAGTTGGCCCAGGACCGAATCAAGCACATCGTGGATTTCCGTAGCGTGCGATTCCCGGGCCTTATCAGCAGCGAAACGCTGCCCAGCGGCGGCACCAGTGACTATGCGCCAGAGATGATTCACGCAGCGGCTGCAGGTCAGTCGTACAGTTGCTTCGTCAGGCCGGATGCACGGATACCGTTCATGACGATGCCGGATGCAATTGATTCACTGATGCAGCTTGCGAACGCTCCAAAAGAGAAGCTGACACGCTGCGTGTATAACGTCGGCGCTTTCAATCCGAGCGCGGGCGAGATCGCAGAGCTGGTGAAGAAGTTCTTCCCCAATGCGGACATCAAGTTCGCTCCCGATGAGCAGCGACAGGCGATCGTGGATAGTTGGCCTGCGGACGTGAACGATGAAGCAGCGCGGAAGGATTGGGAGCATTCGCCGAAGCACGACTTGCAGCGCGCGTTTGAGGAATACCTGGTCCCGAGCATCAAACAGCGTTACGCGAAGTGAGAAAAGAGCGCAACAGACGCAATTCCGTGTCCGGAAATGCGAAGAACAAGACATGCACTGCGCGTGTGCATGGGTATCATTGATGCTTGTTCGTGCGCGCTGAGCGGGACTCGGCGAATTCACACATCTGCGGGGGCTCAGGAGACCACACTACATGGATTTCTGGAAAAAACTGACCGGCGAGCTGATCGACATTGTGCAGTGGACGGGCGGACCCGCCGACCAGATGGTGAGCAAGTTTGAGCGTTATGGAAACGAAATCAAGAACGGCGCCAAGCTGGTGGTGCGCGAAGGTCAGGCCGCGGTCTTCGTGAATGAAGGAAAGATTGCCGACGTCTTCCAGCCCGGTACGTTCGAACTGACCACGCGCAACCTGCCGATTCTTTCCACGCTCCAAGGCTGGAAATACGGATTTGAAAGTCCCTTCAAGGCGGAAGTCTATTTCGTGGTCACCCGCCGCTTCACGGATCTCAAGTGGGGCACCAAGAACCCGGTGATGACCCGCGATCCGGAATTCGGACCTGTTCGCCTTCGCGCGTTCGGCACATACGTCATGCAGGTCAACAATCACGGCGTGTTCGTGAAGCAAGTGGTCGGCACGGACGGCGCGTTCACGAGCGAAGGGATCACGGAGCAGTTGCGCAACACGATCGTGGCGCGTTTCGCCGATGTGCTTGGCGAATCGAAAATGCCCATCCTCGACTTGGCGGCAAACTACGATGAAATGGGAAAATTTCTCCGCGAGCGCATCGCTTCGGACATGAGCGGCTACGGGATCGATCTCGTCGCGCTGCTCGTGGAAAACGTCTCGCTGCCGGAAGAAGTGGAGGCCGCACTCGACAAGCGCAGCAGCATGGGTGTCATCGGCGACATGAATCGTTACACACAGTTCCAATCTGCCGAAGCCATGCGCGATGCGGCGAAGAATCCCAGCGGCACTGCCGGTGCCGGAATGGGCATGGGCATGGGGTTCGCGATGGCCAATCAGATGGGCCAGACCATGGCGCAGGGCGCGGCGGGCGGAAAATCTCCTCCGCCAATGCCGGGGTCTGTGAACGCCACGTATTACGTTGCGGTGAACGGCCAGCAGACCGGGCCGTTTGACATGGGCACGCTGAAGTCGCAGGTT
>DASZQE010000062.1:0-2711 GCA_035550175.1 Phycisphaerales bacterium
TGCTGTTGACCTATGAAGCGGAGGCAGAGGAACGGACTTCTGATGATGTGATCAAGACGATTCTGGATCACGTACCGGTGCCATGATGGATGCAACGGAACTGCTCAAGAAGGTGAGGCGGATTGAGATTCGCACGCGCCACGTTGTGAACGAGGCGCTGGCGGGGCAGTATCACACTGTGTTCCGTGGGCGTGGGATGGAGTTCGAGGAGGTGCGGCCGTACCAGTTGGGGGATGATGTGCGGACCATCGACTGGAACGTGAGCGCGCGGTTCGGCGAGCCGTTTGTGAAGGTGTTCCGTGAGGAGCGCGAGCTGACGGTGATGCTGATGGTGGATTTGAGCCGGTCGCAGTGGGTGGGGACGCGCGGGCAGATGAAGCGGGAATTGACGGCGGAACTGGGCGCGATGCTGGCGTTTTCGGCGATCACGAACAACGACAAGGTGGGGTTGCTGGGATTCACGGACGAGGTGGAGAAGGTCGTGCCGGCGCGGAAGGGGAAAAGCCACGTGCTGCGCGTGGTGCGGGAGCTGCTGGCGTATGAGTCGAAGGGGATTGCGACGGACGTGGGAGAAGCGCTGATGTATCTGCATCGCGTGATGCGGAGGAAGTGCGTGGTGTTCATCATCAGCGATTTTCAATGCGGAGATTTTCTGAAGGAATTGCGACTGGCGCGGCGGCGGCACGACGTGATCCTGGTGAACGTGACTGATCCGGTGGAACTGGCGATGCCAGCGGTGGGATTGGTGAGGCTGAGGGATAATGAGACGGGGCATGTGGCGCTGGTGGATACATCAAGCAAGCGGTGGCGGGCGAAGTATGCGCAGCATTCAGCGGAGCGGCAAAGAAGACTGGAACGCATCGCGCGACAGGCGAAAGCGGATTGCGTGGAGATCAAGACGGGCGAGGATTTCGTGATCCCGCTGGAGAAGTTCTTCCGCGCGAGAGAGGGGCGTCGATGAGCGGACAATCGCGAGCTGTGCGAGGCCATTTTTTGAGAGCGTTTAGAACCGCGAGCGCCGCTGCGATCGCCGTGATGGTGGTTTTCGGCAGCGGGTGTTCACACAATTCGAATTCGGAGCAAGCGAGCGCGACAACGCAGAGCGCAGGGAGCGTGGAAGATCATGCGGAGAAAGATGGCGTGGATGTGGTGGTGAGTGCGACGCCGAAGGAAGTGAAGGCTGGTGAGCGGGTGACACTGCGTGTGCGGGCGGAGTATGCATCGGGGAAGGTTGTGGAGATGCCGACTGTCAGCGACAAACTCGGGGCGTTTGAGGTTGTGGAGCGGGATACGCCGCCGGATGTGCTGGTTGGAGAGAGGCGTGCGGTGGAGCACACGTATGTGCTGGAGACATTGGATACGGGTGAAGTTGTGATTCCGAACCTGAGGGTCGGTCTTGGTGAGCAGTTGCAAGCGGTGACGCAGCCGAGCGAGAGTCAGCCGGAGGACGCGAATGCGATCAAGACGGCGGAGTTGAAGATTCAAGTGGATTCAAACTGGCCGGCGGATGCGAATGCGATGGCGTTCAATGACATCAAGGGAGCTGTGGAGGTGAATCTGGGGCATGCGCGCGACTGGTGGTTGTGGGCGGGGATTGGAGCGGCGGCGATTGCGGCGCTGGCGATGACTGCGCTGGTGGTGCGGAAAGTGGCGGGGCGCGGTGCGCGTGATGTGCGGGTGCCTGCGCATGAGTGGGCGATGCGCGAGATGGAAAAACTGAAGCAAGAGGGATTGATCGAGCGAAGTGAGCACTTTGCGTTTGTTTCGCGTTTGAGCGGAATTGTGCGGGAATACATTGAGCGACGATTTGCATTGATGGCTCCGGAGCGAACGACGGAAGAATTTCTGCGGGAGGCAAAACACAGCAGATTGCTGACGGATGAGCATCAGAAGCTGCTGGGGGTGTTTCTGCGGTTTGCGGACATGGTGAAATTTGCGAAGCATGTGCCGATGCCGGCGGAGTGCGAGGATTCGCTGGATTCAGCGATTGATTTTGTGAAGCAGACCGTGCCGAGGATGGAAGCGGCGGGAAGCGGGGGTGGGGCGTGACGTTTCAGCATCCATCGGTATGGTTGTTGTGCCTGCTTGCGTTGCTGCCGGTTGCGCTATTCATTCGATGGTGGCACCGGAGCACGACGGTGGTGGAGTTTTCTTCGCTGCACACGGTGATGCGTTCAGGGACGACGTGGCGGGTGTGGATGCGGTGGATTGTGCCGACGTTGCGGCTCTTCGGATTGGGGTTGTTGATCGTGGCGATTGCGCGACCGCAGGAGGGGAACGAGCAGACGCGCGTGCATCGAGAGGGCATAGCAATTCAGATGATCGTGGACCGATCGGGGTCGATGCGTGCGACTGATTTCCGACTGGATGGACATGAAGCTGACCGGCTGACGGTGGTGAAGAAGATCATGCAGGAATTCGTGACGGGAGGAGAGGATTTGCCGGGCCGTCCTGATGACTTGATCGGCGTGATTCAATTCGCGAGCTTTGCGGACAGCACGTGCCCGATCACGCTGGATCATTCGCATGTGGTGGATGTAATTGAGCAAACGAAGCCAGCGACACAGGCGGAAGGCATGGGGACAGCGATCGGGGATGCGGTGGCACTGGGTGTGGAGCGATTGGCGGGATTGTCGCGGAGGCAGGACCTGGTGAGTGAGGGCGAGATCAAGAGCAGGATCATGATTCTGCTGACGGATGGTGAGAACAGC
>DASZQE010000063.1:0-2467 GCA_035550175.1 Phycisphaerales bacterium
ATCCGCGCTCAGCCCGCCCAGAACCGCAAAACACATCGATTCCCGCGCTGAAATCGGCACGCCGAGGTCGGATGTCAGCATCACCGGCCGTCCCGCCCAATGCGCAATCGCCTTCACCAGCGCCCGGTTGTGTCCCCCGCCGCCTGCAAGCACAAGCTCATCCACATGTTCGCTCTGCAGGCGATCCGTGATGCACCGCGCAACCGCCTCCACCGCTCCCGCCGCCAGATCATCCGGCCGTGCGTGATCCATCCACGGCTGAAGAAAATCCGCAAGCTCATCGCTCGTGCCCAGCGATCGTCCTGCCTGCCGTTGTTCCGTCAGCATCTCAAGCAGCGCTGCTACAAATCGCTCCGGCGCTCGGCCCTTCAGCGCCGCCGCGCCGTCTTCGTCATACGGTGTGTTCAAAACCGCGCGAGCCACAGCATTGAGAATGTGATTGCACGCGCACACATCAAACCCTCGAATCTCTTCAAGCTGCGAACGCACGCCTTCATCGGATGCATCCGCAACCTCTTTCGGCAGCAACGTGATGTTGCAGAACCCGCCGAGATTGATGATCGCGCGCGAAGCGTTCTGTGAACGGAACAGAACCCAGTCCGCAATCGGCGTGATCGGCGCACCCTGTCCGCCCGCAGCCAAATCAGCCTGACGCAGATCGCAGATCACCGGACACCTGAATCGATACGCGATCGGCGCAGGATTCAGAAGCTGCCATGAGACCGGCGGTTTGTGATACACCGTCTGCCCATGACAACAGATCAAATTCAGTTTTTCATGCAACGCCCCGTCCGCACCAACACACCTGACAATGACTTCTGCGTGCAGCAATCCGAAATCCCACGCAAGTGCTGCGAATGCACCCGCCGTCATCGGCTGCTGATCCGCCGCCGCCCGCATCCGTGGTTCCAATAACCCCAAGGCCTGCGACACATGCCTTACCAGCTTCGCGCGAATGTTGAGCCCATGTCCCTCAAGTCGAACCAGACTTGCATCGATGGCGTCTATGCTTGTGCCGGTCATGACACCGACTGCGTGCCGATTGTGCGTGTGCGGCTCGGACATCACGGCATGTTCGCGATCTCATCGCAATTTGTCATCTTCTTCATCGCATCTTCATCCGAAGTCTTCCCCTCCAACTGGTATAACTGACACTCAACATGGCACTCATCAAACGAATTCTCATCACCGGCGGAGCGGGGTTTCTCGGCTCGCACCTCTGCGAACGCCTCGTGCAGGCCGGGCAGGACGTCATCTGTCTTGACAATTTCTTTACCTCGCAGAAAAGCAACGTCGAGCATCTGCTCGGCAAGCCCAACTTTGAATTGATCCGCCACGACGTCACCCACCCCTTCTGGCTTGAGGTGGATGAAATCTACAACCTCGCCTGCCCTGCTGCGCCCGGTCACTACCAGTACAACCCCATCAAAACCACAAAGACCAGCGTCATGGGCGCCATCAACGTGCTCGGCCTCGCCAAGCGCACCAAGGCCCGCGTCTTTCACGCTTCTACTTCCGAAGTCTACGGCGATCCCACCGTGCATCCTCAACCGGAAAGCTATTGGGGAAATGTGAATCCCATCGGCCCGCGCGCCTGCTACGACGAAGGCAAGCGCGCCGCCGAAACGCTCATGTTCGATTACCACCGCCAGAATCGCGTCGCCATTCGCGTCGCCCGGATCTTCAACACCTACGGCCCGCGCATGCATCCTTACGATGGCCGCGTCGTCTCCAACTTCATCCGCCAGGCTCTGGGCGGCGATGACATCACGATCTACGGCGATGGCGAGCAGACACGATCATTCTGCTACGTCGATGACCTGATCGAAGGGTTTGTCCGCCTGATGGCTGCTCCAGACCCGGTCACCGGACCGATCAACCTCGGAAATCCCGTCGAGTTCACAATCAAGGAGCTCGCCGAATTGACGATCGAGCTGACTGGCGCAAAGTCGAAAATCGTCTACAAACCTCGTCCGCAGGATGACCCCATGCAGCGCCGGCCGGTGATCGAATTGGCCAAAAAGCATCTGGATTGGGAGCCCAAGATCGCTCTTCGTGATGGATTGGCGAAAACCATCGCCTGGTTCAAGTCCATCGATATGACGCGATACCGCCCACCGACGCCTAATTATTGATGCTTGGTGTCAATTGATGACAATTTGGAAAAGCTCCGCGCGCAGATGGCCCCCACATGCGCAAAGATTCCGCGATTTGTCACATTTTATCTTCGAATGTGTCAGAGCCCTCTCTGGTCTCGCTATTCCCTTGTAGGGGATGTTGTTCCGCCGGACTCGCCGGACGCCAGCATCCATCCCAAGAGGAGTAACGAAAGATCATGTTCAAGGCACATGTGTTGAAATTGGCGTTTGCATTCGCGGCTGGAGGAATCGGCTTGTGGAACGGAACCGCGAACGGACAAGCCGTCGGCGGCGTGCCGACCGGCGCGTGCTGTGTCGCCCGCGACACC
>DASZQE010000064.1:0-2841 GCA_035550175.1 Phycisphaerales bacterium
GTTTGGTCAGCCCGGATACCAATGGCAACGGCATTCCCGATGAATGCGAAAACGGCGTCAACGTCGTCGTCAACGAAATCCTTGCTGATCCTCCGGGTGCCAACCCCGGCGATTCTCAGGGAGACGCCAATGGCGACGGTATCCGCGACCAATCTCAGGATGAATTCGTCGAAATCGTCAACAACACCGCGAACCCGGTTGATATCAGCGGCTGGACGCTTGCTGACTCAGTGGCTGTTCGTCACACCTTCCCCTCCGGAACGGTTCTTGCCAGTCAGTGTGGCGTCGTCGTCTTCGGCGGCGGAACGCCATCCGGCCAGTTCGGCGGCATGGTGGTTCAGGTCGCTTCCACTGGTCAACTCAGCTTGAACAATGATGGCGACACGGTCACGCTTCGTGACGCTTCGAACCTGTATGTCAATATCGTTTCTTACGGTTCAAACGGCGGAAACGATCAATCCCTCACTCGTAACCCCGACCTTGGGCCGCTCCCGCTTGTGTTGCACACCACTGCATCGCCTGGCGTGTTGTTCTCCCCCGGCCGCAAGGTCAATCTCACCAACTTCGGCGGTTGCTCCACGCTTCCCGATACCGACAACGATGGCATCCCCGATGTCACGGACAATTGCCCGTTTGTCGCCAATCCGAGCCAGGCGGACTGCGATATGGACGGCATCGGTAATGCCTGCGACAACGATCCTGATGCCAACAACAACGGCGTTCCGGATACCTGCGAAGTCACGCCCAATCCCAGCCTTCGGTTGAACGAGATTCGCACCGACGAACCCAGCAGCGATTGCGATGAATACATCGAAATCAAGGGCAACCCCGGTGTATCGCTCAACAACCTGTCTGTGGTTGTCCTCGGCGATGGCACGAGCGGACAGGGTTCCGGTGTGGTTGAGCGCGTCTTCAATCTCTCCGGCGTTATTCCTGCCGACGGTCACTACCTCATCGCAAGCCCGGTCTTCACTCTGTCCGGTAGTGTTGATCTGGTGACTGGCAACGTGTCATGCACCAACGGCGGACTCGGCTTGGAAAACAACGACAACCTTACGGTGCTCCTTGTTTCCAATTTCACCGGCTCCATCGGTCAGGATCTTGATACCGATGACCTGGACGGCACTGGCGGCGACGGCACCTTGAACATCACTCCGTGGCTGCACGTTGCTGATGCCGTGTCCATCGTCAAGACTCCCAATCCGCAAACCTCATCTGGCAACGAGTGGAATTACGCCACTTCGCTTGGTGGCAATGATGTTGGCCCCGATGGGACCTTCGCGCCAGGACATGTCTATCGGTGCGAGCCTGCCGGTATGTGGACTGTCGGTGCGTTTGATCCATTCGGTGTTGACGCCGCTGACACGCCCGGAACGGTCAACAACATCAATCCGTGCGCTCAGCCCTGCCAGGGTGACATCGCTCCTCAGCCGAACGGCAATGGTGTTGTCAATATCGATGACCTCACGCAGGTCATCCTCCAGTGGGGGAACCCCGGAGGAACAGCGGATATCGACAATGACGGCATCGTCAACATCAATGACCTCACCATCATCATCCTCCACTGGGGCGCGTGCCCGTAACGCATCCTTGATTCTTCGTTGCTTCTCCAGGCCCCCGGTCTTCTGATCGGGGGCTTTTTCTTTCGCCCAACCTTTCACCGATATAGACTTTTGCCGTCATGATCCTTCAGCAACTTCAACTCTTGTTCTTGCAATGAATACCACCCCTCTTCCCCTCGTCGAAAACTTCATCGCCGGTCGCCGCATCGCCGATTCCTCTGCCGCCGACACCCGCGCGGTCATCAACCCCGCCACCGGCGAATCCATCGCCTCCGTCTCTATGTCTTCACTCCGCGCTGCAGAATCCGCCATCGCTGCTGCGCGCGAAGCCTTCCCCGCTTGGTCCGCCATGCCCGTTGGCGATCGTTGCCAATTTTTCTTCCGCTACAAACACGTGCTCGAAACCCACTTCGAGGAACTCGCGTCTCTCATTGTCCAAGAGCACGGCAAGACTCTCGCTGAAGCTCGAGGCGATGTCCGTCGCGGTATCGACTGCGTTGAGTTCGCCTGCGCCGCCCCCACCCATCTCATGGGAAAATCCCTGCCTCAGATCGCCGTATCAACGTCTTTCTGCCGCACTGAAGACAAATCAGGCGTCGGCATTGATAGCTCAGTCGATCGCGTGCCGCTCGGAGTCTGCGTCGGCATCACGCCATTCAATTTCCCCGTCATGGTTCCCCTCTGGATGTGGCCGATGGCCGTCGCGTGCGGGAACACCTTCATCCTCAAGCCCAGCGAAAAAGTCCCGCTCTCCGCCGTGCGCGAAGTCGAGCTCGCCCACGAGGCCGGCTTTCCGCCCGGCGTGCTGAATCTCGTCACCGGTGGCCCCAAGGTCGTGAATTTCCTCATCTCCCATGATGACGTCCGCGCCGTGTCCTTCGTTGGCTCAACCACCGTCGCACGTCACATCTATTCCACTGCAACCGCCGCCGGCAAGCGCGCTCAGTGCATGGGCGGCGCAAAAAATCACATGGTCATCATGCCCGATGCCGACCGCGAGGCCGCCATCGAAGGCGTCGTCGGTTCAGCCTTTGGCAACTCAGGCCAGCGCTGCCTCGCAGGTTCCGTCGCCATCCTCGTCGGCGATTCTCCCGATTGGTTCATTCCCAAAATCGTCGCCGCAGCCAGATCCATCAAGGTCGCTTCAGGCGAAACACCAGGCGTCGGCATGGGGCCGGTCATCGATGAAGCCAGCCGCGCTCGCATCCTGTCATTCATCGAATCAGGCGCCAATGATGGCGCCACGCTCTCGCTCGATGGCCGCACATCCTCGCATCCT
>DASZQE010000065.1:0-3188 GCA_035550175.1 Phycisphaerales bacterium
ACCGGCGACAACCTCAAGGCCGCGACCGCGGAGGTCCGCCGGAGCCCCTGGCGGCTCCTCTACAAGCCCGCCGCCGGTGAGATGGCCAATCTCAATCTTTATGATGCCGCCCGTCAGTTTGCCGACGGCGCCAACGACATGAACGACGCCGCGTCGGCCCTTCGAGATGCGCTCAAAGATCCCGATGCCAAGCAGACCGATATTGAAAAGCTCGTCGAAAAACTCGACACCAGCTTCGCCAACTTCGGAAGCATCGAAAAGCAGTTGTGGGATCAGGTGAAGTAGCGGGTTATTCGGCGGTCAGTTGTCCGTCGGTTCATTCCGCATCGGTGTGGATGCAGTCCTTGTGCGGCGGGGCGATCTGCGCGAATCTTAACTGCCTTTTTATTGGCCACCTCTTGCGGAAGCACCCCAACTAATGGTGTGAAACCGTCTGCGCCGATGCTACCGGTGTGACGCGGGAAATTTAGTAAGGAATTTGTTTGGTGCTGGTCGATACGATTCCGCGTGATGTGAGTCTGATGGCAGATGAGTTTTGGAAAGGAGCACCCGATGAACACCCACCTGAGGTCCGCCGATCCGCAGTTGCCCCTGTCGCTGCTGTTCCTGGCGGTGGTCGAGAACGCCCGCCACGAACGCCACAAGCGTGTCGTTGAGAGCGAACAGGACGAGATCCTTGAGTTTGAGCGATTGCTGGAAGAACCCGAGCGATGGGATGGAATGGTGTGAATTTTGGGGAGAATGCCGAATGTCGAATGCGGTGTGCCAAATGAACAGAGCGTCAAGTGCACTCCATTCGGCATTCGGCATCTTCCTGCGTCATCGGAACCAGCGCGAGATCCCCACGACCGCCACAACCACGGCCAGATACGAGACAAACATGGGAAAGCCGTGGATGCCGGCGATAAAGGTCAGCGGAATAAAACGCAGCGACTTCATGGCTGCCCAGAGACTACCACGAACCCCGCCGGCTTTAGCAAAAAACAGCCGATAACTCGACAGCAGAGCGGATTTCTACGGACGTTTGGGCGGGTGATGCGGACTGTAGGTCTGAGTTATCGGACGTGGGATCTTAAGCAGCGACGACACATGAATCACGTACGTGATGAGCGCGGCTGGCGAAAGTCATTTACAGTTTCGATGGACTGACTTGCGCTGAAAGTGAGGGGTTTTCTTTCAAGAGCCTATTCGCAGCCTCGGTACCGGCTGGTGTAAGCCAGCAAGCCGTGCAGGTGCGGCGCCGCCGGTGCCTGGAGGTTCCCAGCACCGTGAAGCAATCGTTCGTCTTGGGGCTCATGTGAGGTCATGGAAATGAGCGACGAATACCACACTCCCACCAGCGGGTACTTCGCATCTTCCTCTTCACCGCCGTGAAATGCATCTGCAAATTCGGGACGCCATACGCCTGCCGCCGTCATCGCATGTCGAAGCACCTTTGCGCAGTTCGCCACAATCCGATCGCGCGGCATCTTCGCATGGAAATACGCGGAGAGCAGAATGTAGTCCTCACGTCGCATGCGACTTACTAATTCAGCCATCATCATCTCAACGCGAATTCAATCCGCTTCCCGAGCAGGTGCGCGACCTTGGCCATGGTGTTGAGCGTGATGGAGGTGTTCGCCGGATCAAGCAGGCGCTCGACGCCGCTACGGCTGGTGTTCAACCGTTTCGCGATCTCGGATTTGCTCAGCTTTCGTTGCAGCATGGCTCGCTCGAGTTCCCGAGCGATCTTGAACTTGATCGCCGACGCGCGGCACTCTTCGAGGATTCCCTCTTCCGCCAGCAAATCTTCGAATTTGGATCCAATGTGTTTCTGCTTCATGATGACCGCCTAACTCAGCAAGTTCTTCCGCTTGACTGCCAGATCTAGTTCATGTTTGGGAGTCTTCTGCGTCTTCTTGATGAAGCCATGCAGGAGCACCATTGTCGATGCGTCGATCATAAAGATCACTCTTGCGATGCTATTCTCCAGGCGCGACCGGACCTCCCACAAACCGTTTCCCAAACTCCCCACCAGCGGCTTACCAATTGGCCAGCAATACTGCACCTTCAGGATGTCTTCACCGATGATCCTACGGTCTCTCTTGGCGAGCGATCGCAACCAGTCTCGCACTGGCTCTGCGCCGCCTTCGGCCTTGAAGAAGACGCATCAAGCTTCGGTGGAGACGGTGCCATGCTGTACCATAAATTGTACGCTCGGAAACGTTGATATCAAGAAAAGAGCACGCCCTTACCGATTCTTACCGATACCCCGGCAAATACTCTCGCTCCGCCTCAAACATCTCCAGCGTCATCTGCTTGATCTGTCCCGGCGTGAGGACCGCGGCGGTGAGCGGGTCGAGCAGGAGGGCGTGGATCGCGGCCTCCTTGCTTTTTTCGGTGCACGCTTTGGCGGCCAGGTCGAAGTAGGCCATGTTGCTGGCGCAGATGTGGGCCATCTGCGGGGGGAGGGCGCCAAAGCGCGTGGGGTTGATGCCGTTCCGGTCGATCATGCACGCGACTTCGACACAGGCGTCGCCGGGGAGATTGGTGATAAGCTTGGCTGCCTCGCCGGAGCCGCGAACTGATGCTTCCCCCGCCCTGAGCGAAGCCGAAGGGTCCGCGTTGTTCATCACGTTCCCATGAATCCGCCAGGGCGTGTCCTTTTCGCGGGCTTCGATGATCCAACTCGCGTATTCCCAGCTTCGCTCGAGTTTCACACTTTCTTCGCCGCGCACCAGCTTGGCGCGATGTTCATCCGCGTTCTTGCGCCAGGTGGGCCAGTTGGTCGCGTAAAAACGGGAGCCGCCTTCGTAGCGGGTGCGCAGGAGCTTTCTCCCGGCGTCGCTCTTGCGGTAGTAGGGGAGATATTCCGACAGGTGCCCGCTGCTCTCGGTGATGAACGCGCCGAAATGCACGCACATGTCCTGGCGGATCAGGTCCTGGCCCTTCCACGGCACATTCTCGTTCACATTCCGGGAATCGTGGCTGGCGCGGCCCTCCTCGGCCTCGCGAATTCCCTCCGCGACTTCGCGGGCGAACTTTTCATATAGCACCGTCTTGTAGAGATCGTTCCCCTGATGCCGGAGCTTGGTGAACCACGCGAGATGATTGATCCCGGCGCATTCCCATTCCATCTCTTCGTAAGGCACCTCCGCATATCTGGCCAGCAGGTGGCTCGTCCCCTGCACGCTATGGCACAGTCCCAC